>JABWAT010000005.1 GCA_013360915.1 Bacteroidota bacterium | reverse complement strand
TTTATATCGTAACAATAGTGCCTTGTGTTTCCGGAGAAGAGGGAGAGCGTCCCGAAGGAATCGGGAAGGTCAGCGGTTCGATCCCGCTTAGCTCCACAAAGAAAAAGGCACAACCAGTGTACTAGAATCCCGATGTATTACTGCTACATTCTCTTCTCATCAAAAACCGGACGGTTTTACATCGGCTCTGCAGCCGATCTGGAAACCAGACTTAATCATCATAACGCTGGTTATGATAAATCCACACGTCCTGGCAGGCCATGGGAATTGGTATGGTCAAACCAGTATCAGACAAGATCGGAGGCGTGCCGAAAAGAGCGGTTGATCAAATCATGGAAAAGTGCAGTGAAAATCAGAGAATTAATCGGAATGCCTGGTGCAGAAAACGGACCATTTTTTAAACAACCGCATGAATGATTTGGGATTGGGAATCCAATGTGTCTGAAGCGGGTGCGGATGGATAATCGACTTTATTTGAGCAGCAGGACCTGAATACCTTTTTGATGCTGGTTGACTTTTAACAGATAGGTTCCGGAAGTCAGACCGCTTGCATTCCAGGGAATGTGATGGATACCGGCAGAGAGGGAATCATTCACCAGGGTAGCAACCTGCTGCCCGGTAACTGAAAAAACTGACAATTGAATGTGTTGTCTGGCAGGAATGGCTAATACAATCGTCGTGGTCGGATTGAACGGATTCGGGTATGCTGCCACAATCGACAGATCACGAATGATTCCGGAATTTCCAGATACAGCAAGTTCACCCAAAACGGTACGCGTTCCATCCAGATCTACCTGACTCAACCTTAGCCTTTTGCAATTATCCGGAAAGGAAGAGGTTAACCGGTAATAGTTGGGGTCAGTCGAGGTTCCTCTGCCTTCCAAGAAAGCAAGCGGATTCCAGTGATGGGCCTCCAGTTGTGCCTCCAGCCAGAATCCGGCGTTTCCTGATTCGCTGTAAGTGGTCCAGGCCACCTCTGCCTGACCACCAAAAATGACCCAATTAAGCGGACCATGCTGAACAGGGACTGTGGGACCATTATCAAGTTCGTGAAAGCCCAGGTCACTGATCGTGTCGGTTGGATAAACATCCCACTCGGTGCCGAGTGTGGGGAATCCGGATGAAGGATTTGTCTGGATTCCTTTAACAACAGATGATTTCCTGACAAGGGTCCGGTCCAAAGTCGATTTATCACCTGAGATCCATGCCGATCCGGGGTCCTCTCCTATCCGGCCAAAAATATCCAGCGTATCACCAGAGGTTATCCAGGTCAGTGAGAGAGCATCATCACCGTTAAAATTCACGACCGAACTGGCAATCGTTGCCTTGCCGGTGTACAAAGTGGCAAGAGAATTTTTCAGAACCAGGACCTCGCCCGGATTCAATGACCCGGAAAGAAGAAAATTATTGCTGGCCGTTGTGGCCCCGTTTGAATAAAGACTTACCCGAATATCACCCAATGCCACAGTTTCAGAACCCGCATTGACAATCTCCAGGTATTTATTGCTGGATGTTCCCTCGACATACTCAGAAAAAAACAGAAGTGGTTTAGTGGGTGTTTGCTGATCCCCATCTGAAAAGTAGGCTCTGGAAAAAAGGGAGGTGTCCGTGATGAATGGATTCAGGTTCCCCTGAATGGATTGTATTCTGGTTTGTCTGGCAATCTCAACAGCATCGGGTGGGAACTGCCGGTGCCACTGTAGCAGCGTTTCGGCCTGAAGGCCCCAGAAACTGGTATCGGCCGCATCCGCATCGGTCCGGTAAATGGTGTAAAAATAGGCCATTGCTCTTGCCAGACGACCTTTTTCCTGTTCGCGGGGTTCAAAAAAACCTGAAATTCCATTTCTTTCACTCCAGAGATCGGCCCCTGTCTGGGGACTCACTGTTTGTGAATACTGACGGAAATACCAGGTCTGTGTCTGGTTATCGGGGCTTTCGCAAAATGGATTGTTTCCCCGCGCAGAATTAATGGATTGTTTGGCAGGAAACAGGTGGTGAAGGTCAGACCTGCCTGTGCCATATGCACCCTTGCTCTGGGGCCAGGCATGCTCGACAGAAAGTCCGGCCCCGTTCTGGTATACCGTGGTGGATGGATCAGATTGCGGATCCAGGAAAACCCGGAAACCGCCGTAAATACATTCGACTGAGTCACCAGACCAGTATAAAGCCTTAAAAACCGAGTCCTGTGCCCGGCTGTAGCTGATCAGTGAAGCAGGGGTATATGCAGCCCGGATCTGCTGTTGCAGCGCTTCACCCGTTTGACCCGGGAAAAGCAATCCGGTTTGAAGAATCAGAGAAAAGGTAAAGGTCATCATGGTGGTCTGGTCGGTTGGTAAAGATACGGAAGAAAACGGTAGTCTTTCTAAACCGTTCCGGTCAGTTGTTTCCTATTGGATTCATCCTTAAAATGGAACCAGTTCTGTTGCCATGAAACCACGTTTAATCATTTTTCTTTTCATTTTCCTTACCGGATTTTATTCCAGGACCGGTATTTGTCAGGTGCCCGAATGGATCATGAATGGTCGGGAAAATATTCCTGTGGTCAGTGTGGCCGGGTCCTTTCAGGTATCAGAGTATGCGTTTGATTATAAGGGTGATCGTTACCAGATCGGGAAGTACCGGACCTGGTCGGTCATTACGTCCGTTTGGTTACCGGTCGCCGGGCAGGTAGCCCTGTACACTCATTTACCGGTTTGGCAGCAGCATTCCCTTTCTTCAAAGGACCGTATACCCGGCAGCAACACAGAAGGAATGGGTGACCCTGTTTTTGGACTGGCCTATGAAAATCCGTTTCAGGCGGTCACCATCTTGCTTGCAGGTGAAATGACCTTTCCCATTGCATCATCAGGCCGGTTCGATAATCCGGTTCCTTTGGGAAGCGGCGAATTGAAATACGCCTTTCATTTACAGATGCAGCCGAACTCTTCATCCGGGCCGCTGTTCTGGAAGATTCAGGCAACCGGAGAGCTGCGTGATCTGAACCGGAACCACACGGCCCTGGTGGGTGCCGGTTTTTATTACCGGTACGGCCGGGAAAATCTGATTGGTTGTCCGGTTACTTACCAATTTCCGATCGGTAAAATTGAAGCAACCGATCCGGCGATCAACGGATTTGGCAATGGAGTTTCCGGACTGACGGTTCAGCCCGGTGGATTGGTCCTGCTTACCCGTGAAATCGGGATCCATTATCAGGTACGGATTCCCGTTACGGGCGGAAACCGGTCTTCAGGGCTGGTTTGGCTGGCAGGAGTGCTCGTTCCTATCTGAGGTCAGGCCCGTTACTTCACCTTTGCCTTCCACTTTCCGATTTCGGTTCTGTAAACGGCCTCATAGGGAAAGTAAGGTGCATTCTCACCCGTCGTTCCCTTTTTCAGCGCCTTTTCTCCGGCCTGAATGGCTTCAGGATACCGGTTTTGCGCAGCGAGGATCTGTGCCTTGATCCAGAGGTTGTTGTACTCCTCACGGATGGCAATGGATTGTTCGATCCAGGTAAGTGCCAGTGGCAATTCAAGCTGATTGTTCAGAAGATACCGGGCCCCGCTGAGGTAAACCGACCAGTCGGCCTGATCGGTGGAGGCCAGTTTTTCGCGCATACCGGCCAGAATACGATCCTTAATATCAACGGAAACTGTAAAGGATACACGGGTGCGTTCCCATTCGAGCACAACCTGCGCACTGTGATCGGTCACTTCGTTAAAATGAATCAGGAAGGTTTCTTTAAACGGATTATCAGTTTTTGAGGGAACCGTGACCCGCAAGGCATCATTGGTCTGATCATATCCATAGGCTCCCCAGAGTGTGGTGGTCTTACTGAAGATAATGGTCCATTGATCTTTCCCCGGGATGGTATACAATGCATAGGTTCCCGGGTGAATGCGGGTCTGTGACTTCTCAATGCTGGTGGTATCGGTAAAAGTGATGAGAGTGGGTTTATTGGCTCCGGTTCTCCAGACCGACCCAAAGGGAACCAGCTCGCCGAAAATCGTACGGCCTTTCACTCCGGGACGACTGTAGGTGATGGTAATGTCATCGAGCCCCACGCGCTGAATGGTCGTGGCAGGCGGACTATCAGCCGGAAATGGTTGCGCATGTAGCTCACTATTGATAACAAGGCAACAGACAATCAATCCCAATCCAAACCGATGCATCACATCCTCCTGTTTTATTACTGAATCAAAAATAATCGAGGAAAGTCAGAAAAAAGAAGGATTGTCTTTATATGAAAACTTACTAAGTTGGAATCCCGGTGATCGGATGGATTTGAAAATGAATCTGGTGGGCCCTTCGAAGACGACATCGCCTGAATGGCCTATTAAATGAGGGTGGGAAAATAAGGGTCCGGCGAGACCGGACCCTGGTTTCAGAGAAGTTTAAAGATCAGCTGAGTAAAGCTGTGGTGTATTGCCGGTTCAGTCGGGCAATGTGAGTCAGGTTAATGCCCTTCGGACAGGTGGCCTCACAGGCTCCTGTATTTGAACAATTCCCGAATCCTTCAGCATCCATGGCAGCAACCATATTGAGTACCCGTTCCTTTGCCTCAACCTGGCCTTGTGGTAACAGGGCATACTGGCTGATTTTGGCACCAACAAACAACATGGCCGAGCTGTTTTTACAGGAAGCCACGCAAGCACCGCAACCAATACAGGCAGCAGCATTGAAGGCCTCATCGGCATCGTGTTTATTGATCGGGATGGCATTGGCATCGGGGGCATTTCCGGTGCGGACCGAGACATAGCCACCGGCAATCATGATCCGTTCAAAAGAGGAGCGATCCACCACCAGATCCTTCACTATCGGGAAGGAACGGGCGCGGAAGGGTTCAACCACAATGGTATCACCATTGGAGAAACTGCGCATGTGCAGCTGACAGGTGGTGACCCCTTTGATTGGTCCGTGCGGACGGCCGTTGATCACCATGCTGCAGGTACCGCAAATCCCTTCACGGCAATCATGATCGAAGGCAATGGGATCCTCGCCGCGTTTAACGAGAAGTTCGTTCAGCATGTCCAGCATTTCGAGGAAAGACATGTCGGGAGAGACCTCCTCAACCTTGTAGGTTTTGAACTCCCCGTCGGCCGACTTGTTGCGCTGTCTCCAGACTTTAAGAGAAATATTCATTATTTGTAACTCCGTTGAGAAGGTTTTACATATTCAAACTTTAACTCTTCCTTGTGAAGCACTTCGGGCGTGTTTTCTCCCTTGTACTCCCAGGCAGCCACATAGGAAAATTTCTCATCATTCCGTTTGGCTTCACCATCATCGGTCGAATGTTCTTCGCGGAAGTGACCACCGCAGGATTCTTCCCGCTCCAGAGCATCACGGGCCATCAATTCACCCAGTTCGATGAAATCGGCAACACGTAAAGCCTTCTCCAGTTCCTGGTTGAATTCTTCCTCGGTTCCGGGAACGTTGACTTGTTTCCAGAATTCCTCTCGGATGGTTTTGATTTCGGCAATGGCTTCCTTCAGACCTTTTTCATTCCGGGCCATTCCGACTTTATCCCACATGACCTTTCCGAGGCGGCGATGGAATTCGTCAACCGTGGTATTTCCCTTGATGGAAAGTAATTTCTTATTAACCGAGTTGATCTCTGATTCGGCCTTTTTAAAAGCCTCATGAGAGTTGGTAAGCTTATCGGATCCCTTGGTGGCCAGATAATCACCCAGGGTGTAGGGTATTACAAAATAGCCGTCAGCCAGACCCTGCATCAGAGCAGAGGCGCCCAGGCGGTTTGCACCGTGATCTGAGAAATTGGCTTCGCCCAGAACAAATAACCCGGGTACATTGCTCATCAGATTGTAATCCACCCAAAGACCGCCCATGGTGTAGTGAACGGCCGGATAGATCCGCATGGGCACTTCGTAGGGATTTTCACCGGTGATCTGCTTGTACATGTCAAACAGGTTCCCGTATTTCTCTTCGACCCATTCTTTGCCATTTCGTTTGATGGCATCAGCAAAGTCGAGATAAACTGCCAGCTTGGTGGTACCAACCCCATGACCTTTGTCGCACATTTCTTTGGCACGGCGTGAAGCCACATCACGGGGAACCAGGTTTCCGAAGGAAGGATAGATGCGCTCGAGGTAGTAATCGCGTTCCTCTTCCGGAATCTGATTGGCGGGACGGTTGTCACCGGCTTTTTTCGGAACCCATACGCGACCGTCATTTCTGAGGGATTCCGACATCAGGGTCAGTTTGGATTGGTGTCCGCTGGAAACAGGGATACAGGTCGGGTGAATCTGTGTGAAACACGGATTGCCGAAAAAGGCGCCCTTTTTATGGGCCCGCCAGGTAGCACTTGCATTGCAGTACATGGCATTGGTCGACAGGAAGAAGACGTTTCCGTAACCACCGGTGCATAACAAGACTGCATCGCCGGCAAAGGATTGAACCTCGCCATTTTCCAGATTCCGGGTTACGATTCCGCGGGCCTTTCCATCGACAACGACCAGGTCGAGCATTTCATGCCGCGGATAGAAGGTGACCTTCTTATCATGGATCTGTTTGTTGAGAGCCGAA
The DNA here is from genome assembly GCA_013360915.1 of Bacteroidota bacterium. Lineage (NCBI taxonomy): Bacteria > Pseudomonadati > Bacteroidota > Bacteroidota bacterium. The sequence continues at coordinate 151,239 of JABWAT010000005.1, read as the reverse complement.
TAGGCACCGAGAAGCAACTGTTGCCCGGTCTGACCTTTAGCATAGAAGGTCCGGCTGACCTGTGCACCCCCGAACGACCGGTTGTCGAGCAATCCGCCATATTCACGTGCAAACGGAACTCCCTGGGCCACGCACTGATCAATGATATTTCCTGAAATTTCTGCCAGGCGAAACACATTGGCTTCACGGGCACGGTAATCCCCGCCTTTTACGGTGTCATAGAACAGCCGGTAAACACTGTCACCGTCATTCTGATAATTTTTCGCAGCATTGATTCCGCCCTGTGCGGCAATGGAGTGTGCACGTCTTGGTGATTCATGGTAGGAAAAGGCCAGTACGTTATAGCCAAGCTCCCCAAGAGTAGCGGCGGCAGAACTGCCAGCCAGACCGGTGCCTACTACAATAACGGTATATTTCCGTTTATTGGCCGGATTAACCAGTTTCAGATTGAATTTATGATTGGTCCATTTTTCGGCAATGGGACCGGCAGGAATTTTAGAATCCAAAGCCATTACTGATGTCCTCCAAGAAAGGCAAAAAAGACAGGCAGGAAGGCAAAACCGGCAGGAATCCCCAGCCAGAATACCACCGCAACCAGGTTAATGAGGGGTTTGTATTTCGGGGTGTTCCACCCGAAAGTCTGAAAAGCCGACTGAAATCCGTGATAAAGATGAATTCCCAATCCGACCATCGACAGGATGTATACAATGGCCCAGACCGGATCGCTCATGACCTGTACGGTCAGAACGTACAAATCGACCGGTTCGCTGCCAAATTTGTATTTGAAATAGATTCCCTGAAGGTGAATAACCAGAAAAACCAGGATCAGAAGTCCCCAGAAGATCATTGTGCGGGAAACCCAGCTGCTTGTTCCTGGATTGGGGGATTTTGCATAGCCGACCGCTTTGGCTGACCGGTTTTGCAGGGTGATCAGAATGCTGTAAATGATATGAAGCAGAATGCCCAGGAACAGACCGATTTCCATCACCTTGATGGCCCAGGTATTTCCCATAAAATGAGCGAGTGCTTTAAATTCCTCACCCCCGTCTGTCTTGAGAAGGTGCAGGTTGATGTAGAGGTGGACGACCAGGAATATGCACAGAAACAGCCCGGTGAGGCCGACCAGCAACTTCTTCCCGATGGAGGTGGAAAGGGCCTTAATAAACCACTGCATGAAGAGTCCTCAGATGTGTCAGTTAAAAACGACGATACAGCTTTTCCGTTTGAAATGGGCTGGCCGTTCCGGGAAGTTCCCGAACGCAGAAATCCATGCGAAAAGCCGGTGCAAAATTACCCCTGACCCCCGGTAATGTCAAAGTAAACAGACGATCAGGTCATTAAAAGACTGTTAATTGGTGGGCAGGTGCATGCCGGTCCGGATGGATGAGATGACCGGGCCCCATTTGAGCAGAAGGTTTCTGAAGTCAGGTAACAGGATCGGCTTGGGAAGGCAATCATGCATACCGGCTGTCAGCAGCCTTTCTTTATCTTCCGGAAGAATGTGGGCAGAAAGCGCAATAATGACCGGCAGTTGTTTCCGTGACGAACGGATCAGCCTTGTCGCCTGGAATCCATCCATGACCGGCATCTGAATGTCCATCAGAACCAGATCAAAATCCTTTTCGCTTAAATCGGCGACCGCCCGGGCTCCATCCTGTGCAATGGTACAGGAGTAACCGAATTTGTTCAGCAGCTGTCTGAGGACCTTCTGATTGACCGGATTGTCCTCTGCCACCAGAATGGTCATCGGGTAACGGCTGGCAAGTAAGGGATCAAATGCCTGCAGATCGGGTGAAGAGTCTGGTTCGGTGAGATAGTCACCCGAATTAAACGGAATGGTAAAGGTGGTGGTGGTTCCTTGACCTGGTTCGCTTGTCATTTCAAAGGTACCGTTCATCAGCCGGACCAGATGGCGGGTGATGTAAAGGCCCAGTCCGGGAAAGCCAGGGTCAGATGAGGGATCGGTGATGACCGTTTCAAACGGTTTCATCAGTCGTGATAACTGATCGGATGAAATTCCGGGACCAGCGTCTGCCACCGTGACGGTTACCCAGTAATAATTGCCATCCGATTTCGTAAGCTGGCAACGGATGGTTACCAGTCCGGGAGTCGTTAAACGGGTGGCATAAATCACCAGATGATTCAGAATCTGGGCCAGCCGTATCCGGTCTCCGGTCAGAACCCGAGGAATCTGGTCGTCAATGGAAACCGAGAGATCGGAACCCTCACCCGATGGTTTAACCTGATTCAATACCGAAGACACCAGTTCCCGCAGGTTGAAGGGTTCATCAGCCAGTGTGATGGTACCTGTCTCGAGACGTGAGAAATCAACGACATCATTCATCAGAGTGTAGAGGTCCTGACCGCAGCTTCGGATCGTTTCGACCTGATCACGCTGCTCGCTGTTGAGCGTACTCTGGACCAGCAGATCAGACATACCGATGATTCCGTTCAGAGGTGTCCTGATTTCATGACTGATGATGGATAAAAACCGGCTTTTCATCTGATTGGCTTTTTCGGCTGCCGACATGGCGGTTTTCAGGGCCAGAGCTGTTTTTTTCCGCTCGGTGATATCCTGACTGAGAATCAGGAATAAGTGAGATCCGTCCTGCAGGTCAACGCGGACTTCATTTAATTCCACTTCAGAAACCGATCCGTCCTTATTCAGGCGCTGTGTTTCATGGGAAAGCAAATCGCCCTTCCTGAGACGGTCGATGTGCTTTTTCACTTCCTGCTGATTTCCTGAGGTTGCAAACCTGGAAACGGGAGTACCGGTCAGTTCATGTTTACTGAATCCGGATTCGCGGCAGAAGGTTTCATTGGCATCGGTGATGAGTCCCTGGGCATCAAGCACCAGAATGCCAAGTGGGGAATATTCAAATAAGGCCCGGTACTTCAACTCGCTGATGGTCAGTGTCTGAAACAGATGTCTGAGCTCTTCGCTCTGGCTGGTGATCACCGTGTTCTGTTCCTGAAGATCGGCCTTGTGCTTTCTGATGGTGAGCACACGCATAATCGCAAGCAACGCAATCAGGCCGACAGTCAGTGTTACCAGAATCCAGATCAGGTTGGTTCTGGCCGCCCTTTCACGCAACAGCTCATTTTCCTGGTCTTTCCGGTTTATTTCGAACCGGGCTTCCGATTCAATCAGCCGGTCACGCAGGTCGGCATTGTAAATACGGGTGTAGATCTGATAGGACGAATCGAGAAGATGGTAAGCCAGATCGGGCTTTGACCAGTCGAGGTACAGACGGGAGAGTTCCTGAAGCAATTCCTGCTGCCGGAACACCGAACCGAGTGAATCGGCAATGCGCAGCGCCCGTTTAAATGTTTGTTCCGACCGGACAAAATCATTCTGGTTTCTGAAGGCAATGGCCAGATCACCCAGTAGCTCTGCCCGGATATCAGCCCGGATGGTATCGCCATACAAAGCCAGACTGGATGACAGGGTGGAGAGCTGACGCTGATAGTCCCCCAATTGGGCGTAAGCATAAGACAGTCTGGACAGGTTTCTGGCCTTCCCTTCGCGGAAGTTAAGTGAATCGGCCATGCGATCCGCCATCAGAAAAATGGTCAGCGCGCGTTGGAAGTTTCCCTGTTCATAATAAACCTGCCCGATGTTGCTTTTGCACTCGAACAAACCCCGGCTGTGGTTAATCAGTCTGAACTGGCGCTGTGCATCGTTCACCAGTTCCCACATCCGGGCCGGATCCAGATGCAGGTAGTAAACACCGGTCAGACGGGTTGCTTCGGCAATCTCGTAAGAGTTAAATGTGGATTTAAAGTCGGCCAGTGACGCAAGTAAATGCCTGATCTGGTTGGTCTTATCGGCCTGCAGGGAATAGCCAAAGGCCAGGTACCGGTGAGCATAGGCGCGCCCTTCCGTATCGTCCTGACGGGTGGCCATGTCGAGGGCCAGACGGGCAAACCGCAGCGAGGCCGGACCGTCTGAATGCCGGTAGGCTTTGTAACCCGAGGCCAGATACTGTCTGATAAGGGCGATTGAATCGGGATCAGCAGCCCTGAGGGGCCCTGCACAGAGAATCACCAGTCCGGTGAGCAGGCGAAAAACAACTTTCATACTGTAAATTACTAAAAAAGGGCCTGAACCGCATTCCGGCGGTAATAAACCGGTTCAAGCGGGTTCTTCCGGGTCCGGATGAGTGCTTTTAACCGAAAACCATGCCCAAATAACCTTATTCATTGACTAGACCCCGAATAAAAGCGATTTTTACCACCCTGTTTTTTATAACCTGTACCAAAAAAAACGAAGCCGGCTGCCCGACTGGGACCAGGCCGGACCGGAGGATGATGAAATGGCTCTGACCGATGTGATGGAAAAACTGGTTTCTCTGTCGAAACGTCGCGGATTTGTATTCCAATCCAGCGAAATCTATGGCGGATTGAATTCGTGCTGGGATTACGGCCCTTTGGGAATTGAACTGAAGCGGAATGTGAAGGATGCCTGGTGGAATGCCATGACCCGTCATCATGATGATATTGAAGGGATTGATGCCTCCATTCTCATGCATCCCACCGTCTGGAAAGCCTCGGGTCACGTGGATGGTTTTACCGATCCGCTGGTGGATTGCAAGCAATGTAAATCCCGTTTCCGGGCCGATAAGATTGATCTGACCAAACCCTGTGCAGTATGCGGTACCCGCGATTCGTTCACCGAACCCCGGCTGTTCAATCTCATGTTCAAAACCTTTATGGGACCCGTCGAGGAAGATGCCTCGGTCGTTTATCTTCGTCCGGAAACGGCCCAGGGAATTTACGTAAACTTTCACAACGTGAAGGAAGCCTCGCGGCAGAAGGTCCCGTTTGGTATTGCACAGATCGGTAAAGCATTCCGTAATGAAATCACGCCCGGTAACTTCATTTTCCGAACACGGGAATTCGAGCAGATGGAAATGCAGTTTTTCATCCAGCCGGGGACCGAAAACGAGTGGATGCAGAAATGGCGCGAAGAACGGTTCCAATGGTATCTCGATCTGGGAATCCGGAAAGAAAAACTCCGGTTCCATCAGCATGGGCCCAATGAACTGGCCCACTATGCCAGCGATGCATACGACATTGAATATGAGTTTCCGTTCGGCTGGAATGAACTCGAGGGAATTCACTCACGTACCGATTTCGATCTGAAAAACCACCAGGAATTTTCGGGTAAAAACCTGTTGTATTACGATCAGGAGCGGAACGAAAAATACATTCCCTACATCGTGGAAACCTCGGCTGGCTGTGACCGGTCGGTTCTGACCTTCCTGGTGGATGCGTATGATGAGGATATGATGGGTGATGAACAACGGACCGTGCTTCGGTTTCACCCGAAAATTGCCCCGCTGAAAGCGGCCTTCCTGCCACTGGTGAAGAAGGATGGAATTGCCGACATCGCCGATAACCTGTACCGTGACATACAGAAACACTTCAAGGTGTTCTATGACGACTCGGGTGCCATCGGCCGCCGGTACCGCCGGATGGATGAAGCCGGAACACCTTTCTGTTTCACCATCGATTACCAGACCAAAGAGGACCAGACAGTCACCGTCCGTCACCGCGATACCGGTGCTCAGGAGCGGATTGCCATGGACTCGGTGCGCCGGTTTATGGACGAGAAAATCAATCAGTAAACCAGATTTCAGGTTGAACATGCCGGAGGGGATCTTATTAAGCAGATTTCCTTCCGGCACGACCACCTTCTGCCTTTACCCATATCAAAAAATCCTGCTGTATTCGTTCCTGAGCCAGACTTACATGCCACCCCTGATGGTGTTGGCATCTGTTACAATTCGCCTGAAGACCGACCACTTCCCTTTTTGAGATAGTACCCCCGGGTTTCCTTCCCGCTTCAGTTCTGGACCCTTCTGTCACCCCGCGGCCTTTACCGGTTATTGGTTCTTCTCTGGTGCAAATAAATCATCCCTTTATTTATAAACAAGACTATATTATCTGTATATGGCATTGATATTTATTACGATGGGTAGGGTTTGTCATTTCAAGATCGGATTATGAGCCATTTTTATGATAAGACCAAAATAGATATTAACTTGACTTAATAAATTGGGGGGGGGTATATTGAAGTGTTTTGTTTCAAAGTGTTATAATAGCAGGCAAGATCCCGAGTATTCCAAATCCGGAAAGTAGGAATTTCTGACCGGATTGATCACCATGCACCGATTTAAGCGAGAACTGTTTTTATGGACAATTGCATTTTCATTATCTGATTGATGGCCTACCAGGAACGCTGCAAATGAAATTTTCTGGATTTCGAATGATCCCCATACTGATTCTGATCACTTTGCTGGCCTGCCAGGAGCCGGAGGACGCTGAGCCTCGGAATCTGACCCTGAAAATTCTGGATATAGAACCGACCTATGTGACGTTCTCCCTTCAGATTAAGGACCTGCCCCGGCCGGCTTTGATTGTCATGACACGTGATGGTTTTTGGTCACAAACTGTACGGGTCTTTGGAACCGACACCGTTTTGCATGACCAATGGGACCTGGAACCAAAAAAGTCCTACACCTGGCAGGCCCATGAAACCAATGGACAAGACTACACCCACTCCAGTAACGTGGTTTCAGGAACCACCGGCGATACAACCAGTCATGCCTTTACTTTCTCTCTGACCGAATTGGGTCCCAGTGCAAGTTTTGTGAATGATGTCTGGATTGTGAATGAAAACAACATCTGGGTTGCAGGAGAATTTCATGACTTCTCCAAGCCGGATACCCTGTATAATGTGCTGCACTGGGATGGGACCACCTGGAACAAGCACCGTCTCATTTTTCATCTGGAATATGCCAACCCTGACTATGATCTTAATATTTTCGGCGAGGCAGCGGGTGTGTATGTGACCAACAGCGGACGTGTGTGGGTGGTAGGTGAGAATTCGGGTATTTCCTACACGGATGATTGGGGTAAAAAGTGGTCAGTGATATATGGTTTACGAAATATGGCCATGACTGCCAATAAAATCTGGGGGTATGGGGGACCGGAGTTCCATGTGGCTGGTTATGCCGGGGGGGTTCTTTATTTCAATGGTACCCGGTTTTTCAGATTGAGGAAAACAACCGATCTGGATATGGTGGACTTGTGGGGAAACAGTGAGGGTGTGTTTGTCATTGCCGGAAACTTTGATTTTAACATTCAACCCCCAATCGTGAAAGTTCAGGAAACATCTCTTGAATTGTTTCCAAATAAAATTGAAGGACTTGCAAATTATCAAAGAGGAATTTGGGTAACAGAAAAACATAAGTATCTGGCAAATGGATCCTTGTTCAGATATGACAAACACCGGAAGATGTGGTTTTCGGTTCATACAGGAAGTGCCGGTGTGGATGCTGGGGCAATAACGGTAAGGGGTAATTCAGATTTTGATTACTGGATCGGCAATGGTTTCAACCTTGCCCATTTCAATGGAGGGACCTTTAAGGTATACCCGGAAGTGTATAATCTTGGAGCCGGGAGGATGACTTTTCACCGGTTGGCAGTGAAAGAAGGGTTGCTGGTAGCGGTGGGTTTTGCCAACAACCGGGACTATCTGGTCATGGGCAGAAGAAAGTAAAAAACCCTGATGGTGCACGGAGTCACCATCAGGTTCTGGAAGGTGCCGTGTTAACCTTTGCACGGGGGAACCGGACCTTCAGAAAATCACTCCGTAATAAAATCACGGAGAATACATGAAAACCTTCCTTCGAAGTGTTGGTAGCACTTTTTTGTTACTGACCAGCTTGTCTTCATTAGGGCAGACACCCTCATTGGTGAAGATAATAAACAGTGAGACAATTCCACTCGTTAACACCAGCAGTTACACGTTTGGTCCAGGCTATCTTGAGCCAGTTAGGGGAATTTTCTATCTGAGTAGCCACCCAGATCAAAGATATGACCTGATGTCGAGTAATCAGGATCCGGCAACCGGTACGTGGGGTCAATGGTACAAACCACAATCAACAAACGAAAAAGCGTCATGGGCCTACTATGGTAGTCATTCAAACGGTTCCTATTTCTACGTAAGGGAAAACTCATGGGGGAGTGTAAACTATTATTCACATGATAGCAATGGCCGTATAAAATTGAACGGAACGTCTTCATCGGTAAGTTTTCAGGGTATCACCGGAAAAACCAACCAACCATTCAGCACAAGTTCTGTCAGGTTAAGTCAGGATGGAAATTCTGTACATTACACTTGCACCGATCTGTCAGGTAACAATTTGGTGAGGATTATTTACCGGAATGGCACTTCGTATGGTTCACATAATTTAAACACGGGTTTTGGATCGGTCACTCCATCAGATATCATTGCCTTCAGTCCCGATTCTGGTGGGGTACTCTATTATTCGGGCAATAAAATAATGATGACGCCCTATAATAAAACTGGGGCCTTCGGTTCAGTGACTTTGGTTCCAAGCGTTTCCAATGTTCCGGTTGATCTTAGAGGCATAGCAAGTTCTGATAATTCCTTTTATATTGTTTATTCCCTGAGCGGACAAAATGGGGGTTATGACCTCAAAATCGTGAAAATATCGAGTGGGGTGGCAATACCTCAAACAGTTTCCTACCATTCCACCAATCCATTTGGAAATTTCCAATTGTCGGTGGATAGTCAGGGACACTTGCATGTGTTATTTCATGAATTGAATGAATTTAAATATACACGTCTTATTGAGTCTACGACCAGGTTTTATTCACCCAAAACCATTGTAACTGGCTATTTTCCCTTCTTTGCTCAGGATAAGAGCCCGTATTTCTATGCGGCTATACAATCGGATCAATCTTTTAAACTCACCTATCTGACCCCATCTGAAATAAAGTTGGTATCGTTTATCCCCGTTTTTGATCTGGTCGTTGATCAGAAGCTTGCCGACGGCATTTCATCTTTCGGCGAAGTTGCACAGGTTTTGGATGGGGACGTTCTTGATTGGGAGACAGCACCCCATACTTTTTTGGTGAAAAAAGGGATTAATGGCAGGTTTCAGTCCTCTTCCTCACTTGCTGCTTCCAATACACAAAAGTATTATGAATGGACAAATCGAAAAGCATGGCATAACAGATTGGAGTTTCAGCCAACTGATAACGAACAAATAGAATCACAATTCAAGCAGATAGATGGAAGCGGCTTGCTGAGTGCTATCAGCGATGGAATGGTGATGAACAACCTTTCAGGTATTTCATTCAGCGATCCGTGGTTTGAAAAAAATGGGTTATCCAAGGGAACACAGGCAATACTGGAACCTGTCTCCATTCCATTTGATCTTTCAATCAATGGTCCAAGAAAGGGAGTATTCCTTAATCAGGTTAAACCAAATCCCGGGGAAATCAGGCCGTATTATTCCATACGCTCAGAAAATGTGGTACAATGGTCAGGTCATGAATTTGCATTTCAGAGTTGGACTACCGTTGGTGCCCAGCTGACAGAAACTCAATCGGGTGAACAACCAATTGTATTTACAGCACCCAATGCAACCGTTACTGCAACTTATAAAGCCATGATGTCCTCCCGGCTTCCCAACTGGGTTCAAAATCAGGCTCAATACTCGGGTAATGGTAAATCGGCGGTTGTTTATAAATCAGAAACAAACGGTTTTGGCGGTGTTTGGCTGCATACAGAAAAAAATGGGCAGAAATATGAAACCGGCGACTATTCTACAGACTATGAGTTGGGTTCCCCGCTATCTGTTGCCAGTACGGATTATAACCACCTGAAACAGTATTTTGCCATGTTTAATGTTGTGAGTACTGTCCCGGGTGATTATTTATTGGATATTGTTGAGGTGACCAATGGGGTCATTACCCAGAGCAGACGCATGGCAAATATACCTGCCCTTCCCGCAAACCTGAGTCCATCAACAAAAGTGTATATATCGGGACACAACCCAATTAATTCTTCAGAATGGGGTGCCAATCCGGCCAACCTGCTAATTCTGCTGGTGGATGGGTTGACGGTTTATTCATCCTCGCTTTCGTTTAATAATGGCTTATTCAATACCAGTTCCCCATGGACGTCATTTACGGTTTCATCACCACCTGTTTTTTCGACAAATGGCAAATATGCCTACCTGTCCTGGCTGAGTAATGGAAATATTGTGGGCAGGCAATATAAAACATCCTGGCAATCACCCGTCACGCTTTTCTCGAATTCGGGTGGTAACTACACCAGTTTTGCATCAACGGTTAATCCGACTGATGATCTGGTTCTGATGATGATTCGTAACCAGCAAACCTCCAACAACAAACAAGCCTGCTATGGCAAGCGGTACTATTCGGGCAGTTCTTCGCCGGTCACCGTTCTGGAATCCGGTATGCCGTATGGCAATTATACAGCCTGGTCGGTTTCAGTTGAGGGAAATAAAACCCTTGCCTCCATCGGAAAATCTCCGGATGGCGAATCGTGGAACTATTATCTGTGGAAAAATGATGGGACTTCGTGGACCAAAGAAACATCCCCCTTTTCTGCCACACCCGCCCGTTTGCTTCACAATGAAGTGGATGAATATCCGGTTGAGGCAACGATTCAGCCCGATAGCGTGACCAATCTGTATGCCCTGAAAACCAATCCGGTTACCTGGCCCACAGGCGGGGCCGGTATGGCAAAGGATGGTGATGAGGCTGAGGGATTCAGTATTGTGGCTTCCAGACTTGGCGATACCACCGAAACCTGGATTACCATCGATCCTGCATCGGTTGATTCCATTGTGATTGATACGCTGATGGTATGGTCGATTGCCTTGAAACAGGAAAGTATACGCGACTACCTGATTTCTCAGTTGAACAGGGTCGGCTCTGCCAGCTACACAGACTCGTCTGCGACCATTCGGTTTGTTCCGTCCGGGGCGCGGTATACTTTCTACGTGGTTGATCCATCGGGTAATAAATTCCGTATCCGGAAATCATCCCTTGACGCAGAGGAGGAGGGGGAACCGGTGCTTTCGGCAACCGTATCGGTTTTCCCAAATCCGTTCAATCCGGTAACCGTACTTTCCGTTACCATGCCGGAAGCCGGTCATGCGCGTTTGACTATTTACAACATACTGGGCCAGCAGGTAGCCAGCCTGGTTAACGGACAGTTGAACGCGGGCGTCCATGATCTCCGGTTTAATGCATCGAACCTGTCATCCGGGACCTATTTGTACCGGTTCGAGGCAGGAAAAGTTGCGAAAACCGGTAAACTTCAACTGATGAAATAGGATACCAATTATTTTCCCCGCAGGAAAACCCTGTGGGGAAAATAAAACAATAGCGCATCTATCTTAAAACCCAGTGTCTCGCCGATTTCTACCTCAATTCCTTTTAAGTGAATTGGAAAGCACAAGTTCCTTCTCAATGCGCATCCAGCCAGTTGGCGCCGGTTCCTGCCTCGACCACCAGCGGAACCGGTAACTGAAACGCCGATTCCATCCGACCGATAATTTCTGGTTTCACCAGATCCACTTCACTTTCGGGCACTTCAAAAACCAATTCGTCATGTACCTGCAGAATCATCCTGGTTTTTAGCGATGGGGTGCTCTTCAGCCACCGGTCAATATCGATCATGGCCAGTTTGATCAGATCAGCTGCCGTTCCCTGAATGGGTGAATTGATTGCCATCCGCTCGGCCATCTGCTGCACCGTTCGGTTGCCCGAACGGATGTCGGGAAGGTACCGTCGCCGGCCAAGAAGTGTTTCGACATAGCCATCGGCTTTTGCGCGGCCGACAATGGTTTCCATGTACTGCTTTATTTTCGGATAGGTGGTAAAATACCGGTTGATGATGTCACGGGCTTCTCCCTGCGGGATGCCCAGCCGGTTGGCCAGACCAAAAGCAGAAATACCGTAGATGATCCCGAAATTGACTTCTTTGGCCTTCCGGCGCATGTCTCGGGTCACCGCAGACGGATCCACCCCAAAAACCCGGGCGGCCGTGCCGGTGTGAATATCGATTCCGGCCTTAAACGTGGATGTCATGGCCTCATCACCCGCTACTGCTGCCACAATTCTTAATTCGATCTGGGAATAATCGGCAGAAAGAATCACCCAACCCTCTTCTCCGGGAATAAACGCTTTTCTGATTTCCCGTCCCAGATCGGTGCGGATGGGAATGTTCTGAAGATTGGGGTTATTGGAGGACAACCGGCCAGTGGCCGCAATGGTTTGTGAAAACGTGGAATGGACCCGGCCGGTTTCCGGGTTGACCATGGTTGGCAGGGCATCGACATAGGTTCCCTTAAGTTTATCAACCTGCCTGAAATTCAGAATGCTTTCAATGATGGGATGTGCAAACCGCAATCCTTCCAGCACCGACTGATCGGTGGAAAAACCGGTCTGGGTTTTTTTCGACGGAGGGAGTCCGAGTTTATTAAACAGCACATCGGAAAGCTGTTTGGGTGAATTGACGTTGAATTCAAATCCGGCCGCCTGAAAAATCTGTTCCCTGAAGTCGAGCAGTTTCCCGGTCATGTCCTGTGAAAGCGACTTCAGAAAGTCCGTGTCAATTTTTACCCCAAGCCGTTCCATGGTGGTCAGAACCGGCACCAGCGGGAAATCGACTTTTTCGCAATAACCAAGCGTTCCGGTGGCGCGCAGGTCGGGTTCAAAGACCTGATAAAGCTGAAGGGTGATATCGGCATCTTCGGCCGCATAGTCGGCCACCTTCTCGACCGCAATGTTTTTCATGGAAAGCTGGTTTTTCCCCGATCCGATCAGATCGGTAATGGGAACCGGCCGGTAATTCAGGTACTTTTCGGCCAGATCATCCATGCCAACCGGCTGGTTCGAGTTTAAAACAAAGGCGGCAATCATCGTGTCAAAGGAAAACGGCGTGACCGTTAACCCAAACCGTTCCAGAATCAGCAGATCAAATTTCCCGTTCTGTGCAATTTTCGGAATCGAGGGATCGGTGAGGACGGGGCGCACCCACTCCAGTTTTTCCTGTATATCGGCACCAGAGTCGGCATTCACCGGCATGTAGATGCCGGTTCCGGCCTTTACGGAGAGCGCGATTCCCACAGGTCTGGCCAGAAGCGGATCAAGCTGATCGGTTTCAAGATCAAAGCAAAGAGGTGCCCCTGTGGGTCGCTGATTCAGATAGGCTTTCAGATGAACCGGATCCCGCACGATCTGATAATCGTGTTCCTCGGTCTGAATGGTTTTCTTTCCATCCTGAACGGCAGATCCATCCGAAAACAGGTCGCCGGTTTCACCTGTCTGACCGGCTGTTTCCAGTTTCTGCCGGAACGTTCTGAAGTTCAGATGCTGAAACAGCCTGATCAGGTCCTGAGTTTTCGGGGCGGTGACTTTAAGCCGGTGCCAGTCCAGATCGATGGGTACCCGCGTATCGATGGTAACCAGTTCACGGCAATCATAGGCGAGTTGTTCAAATTCCACCAGTTTTTCCATGACCTTTCCTTTCGGATTGGCTTTGGCAGCGGCAATGGCATTCGCGATGGACCCATGTTCCTGTATGAGCTTAATGGCGGTTTTTTCGCCGATTCCCGGTACACCCGGCACATTATCAGCCGAGTCTCCCATCAGCCCAAGAACCTCAATGACCTGGTCTGGAGACACCCCGAATTTATCAGCAACGGCCTGATGGTCAATTTCCTCAAATCCCGAGTCATTTTTTGATGTGGGACGCAGAATGCCAATCCGGTCGGTGACCAGTTGCATATAATCCTTGTCCGGCGTTACCATTCTTACACGAACACCTTCTTCGGCCGCCTTGACAGCCAGGGTACCAATCAGATCGTCGGCTTCAAATCCGTCAATCTCGAGAACCGGTATATCGAACCCTTTCACCACTTCCTTAATGTAGCCGATCTGAGGTTTCATATCCTCGGGCATGGGTGGGCGCTGGGCTTTATAAGCCGCAAATTTCTCATGCCGGAACGTCGGGGCGGCTGTATCGAACACCACGGCAATGTGATCAGGTTTGTGATCATCGAGCAGTTTCATCAGAGTGGCAGTAAAGCCGTACACAGCCCCGGTGGGCTCATCGGTCTGACTTTTCAGGTTCGCCTGAAGCAACGCATAATAGGACCGGTAAACCAGAGCCATTCCGTCGATGAGATACAGTGTTTTCATGTTGATTTCCTTTTTTTCGAAAGCCGGTCTGCCTCTGCAGCCAGCCGGGCAGTCAGAAAGACCCGGTACAATTCCAGTTCCCGTAACCCGGTCCGCTGATCCTCCTGCCGTTTTTTCCATCGCCTGGCCGTGGGAGTCAGGTTCCAGCCGATGGCCAGAATCAGATAGATCACCAGACGGACTGCCAATGGAATGGAGCCGGTCATCATCGCGGCTACTTCAAGCGGAATGACCAGCAACATCAGAAGGGAAACACTGGCTGCCACCTGTCCCATGAGCACACGGATCGCTTTGGCGCGTCGTTTCGGAAGTTCGGCTGAAAGCCATTGCAATTGTTCCCGGTCGGGTAAACGCCTGATATCGGGAGGTACCGGAATGGTCGTTGTGGATTTCATGGATTGGAAAGAAGGAGATTGGATGAAACCGGGTTTCGGCTTATTCCGTATACAGGTTCCATCGTTTGGGTTTGAGACGGCCGGCCGGAGTTTTCCGCCGGCCGGGTTTTGTCGTCATTTGGTTTCGGCGTATTTTTTCAGATTAGAAAGCCCATGTTCAAAATCAGCGCCCAGCATCCCGTCCATCATCAGCCCGAAATAACGGCCAAAGTAATCAAGTTCTCCGGATGTCGTCCAGAACATGCGGCTGCCATCGGGAGTCTTTTCGAATTCCCAGACATTCAGTGCAGTGGACTGCATGGGTTCATTGAAAACCAGATTCATGGTGATTTTCTTCCCGGGATCAATGGAAGTCACTTCCATATAACCCGACCCGCTCAGATCGGGGTCACCTTTCCATTCATACTTATATCCGACTGTGAAGGGAACGCCGGTGATGGTAACCGTGGCACCGGGATCGCGTTCCTGCCATGGACTCCATTTCACAAATTCATTAAAATCACCGACCAGCGAATAAATCAGCGAGTCAGATTGCACAAAATCCTTCGATCTCATGACCGAGTAATCCGATGGAAGGAAAAGTGGGACAATCATCAAAACAGCAATCAGGATTGCAAAGAAAAGCCCGAGTTTTTTCAGCATGATCACTCCTATTTAAGATGAAGTTTAAATATACTCCGATTTTTGATGGGTTAATAATGGTTGCATGTCTGCTGCTTCCTTATGCTGTGCAGTCTCAATCATTGGCCGATCTGCAGCCCTGGGTCAATGAGAAGATCAGGTTTCTGACACCAGTTTCTGACAGCGCGGGCCGGGAAATCAAACAGACCGGGCAGTGGAACGGATTTTCCATTTTGGTTTGTCGCGATCAGGAAGGACGGCTGATTCATGCTGGTATCCGATTGGATGAAAGAACCGGTAACGAAATCATTCATCGTTTTCTTGAACGGTTGGCGCTTTCTGAACAGATACTGCCCTTTCATCAGGTAAGTAACTATCTGGCCAGTCAACAGATGGTGGTGATCAGCGGAAAGTCTGCTCAGGACCGGTTTTTAACGCCTGCCAGTTTAACTGAGCTGGAAAATGGTTGGCTGGTCAGGTATCGTTCCGGCTGGGAACTGCAGGTGCCACCGAATTATCTGCCGCTGTCGGGTCTGGAAAAGGAGGCCCTCGATAACCAGATGGCCAGGCTGATCAGAAAACCATCCGTCGGGAAAGCGGATCCGGTATTCACATCCGGAAATCTGATCCGGCTGGATTCCACGGTCTGGCTGGGCGGATTTTTCAGAACGTCCTGGAACATGAATGGCAGACCAGTCTGGTCCGCCCTTTATCCAAGAGAGTCCCTGCTGACCATGATTACAGATTTCAGGGGTCAGGGTGGAATGGTACCGGTTGAAGTCACCCATCACACCTATGGAAATCAGGTGGCCTCTTACCGGGCTGCCTGGGAGGGGGTGGCAGATGGTGTGCTCGCCGGTTCAGATATCTGGATGGCGGAAGAATTGCAACCAGACGGACTCAGAATCGTAACCATTCTGGCAGTCAGCCGGGTATTCAGGCATCTTCATATGCTGGTGCTGAAAGTAAGAGGAAACGTGGTTTCCGAAACCAACTCCGTCATTCAGGCCGATTTGTATACGTATATCCGACAGGACAATGTGACTTCGTGGTTAAAAACCCATGACGGAACCCACGGTGGATTGAACATAAAGGTGATCCGATGAAAAGAAGACTGTTAACAGGGTTGATCCTGATCTGGACTGGCGTGCTGTCTGCTCAGTCGGTGGATCTGACCGGAAATGCCTATGTCGGTGAGGGAATTGATAAGGATCCCGATCAGGCAAAGGCTGCTGCCAAAACGGATCTGATGATGCAGATTCAGAATTACATCCGGGTGGAATCCACCGTCAGCAAATCGGAGAGTGAACGGGGAATCAGGGAATCAGCCAGCCAGAAAGTCTACAGTTTCTCTCAGGCACGGCTGACCGGAATCACCTTTTCCAGTTTCGAAATGGAAGATGGCCGTACCAAAGTGGTAGCGGTGTTATCCAAGGCGGATTACCGGAGGTCGATGGATGAATTGGCAGGTGAACTGATCACGGCCTGGACCGTTCTGTCTGAACGGGAGGGTCAGGTGGGACCGGCCGCAATGGTTCAGGACTGGTATCTGCTGTACCTGAAATCTTTTTATTCGGTGGAACCCGTTTCTGTCGAGGGAATCCCTGATATGAAAGCCTGGCTAGCCGGCCGGTTGCGGACGCTTTTCCAGGATATGAAAGTATCGGCGGCCTCGCTGGATCTGCCCGATAATCCCGAAGATCCTGCACTGCTTGGTCTCGAATTCCGTTCGGGTGACAAAGTGGTCGATGGCATTGAAGTGACCGATGCAAAACGGTCACCGGTTTACCGCCGGATAAAAAATGGGGTGGCACCTGTTCCTTTGTATGGATTCCCTTCCGGCCGGACTCTGCAGATGGAACTGGCCGTTCGACCTTTTATTGATGAAACCGTTGCCGGTGCAGAACTGATGGCCATCCATGAGGAAATGGCATTAACCGTGACCCGGACTATTCAGATTGATTTTTCGGGTTTTATCAAAATCGGTTTTTCTGTGAAACCGCAAAAAAGCAATGTCATCCGGTTTGTTCCCGAGATCACAGCCCTGAGTGTTTCCCGGTTTTTCTGGGATTTTGGAGATGGAACGGTTTCTACCGAACAATCCCCAAGGCAATTTTTCTCTGATCCGGAAGGAAAATACCTTGTTAAGCTGGTTTTAAATAACAGCCAGGATCTGGTGGTTTCTAAATGGGTGAATGGAAAAGGAGAGATTGCAGATGCCCCTGTCATTAAGCAAAAAACGGTGAAGACCGACTGGCTGTCCTTTCAGGGGAGTGACGTCTGGAAACCACTTTCGGCTGTTACCCAGGCCGACTCGGTGTTGTCGGTGCTCAGATTGCTGAAAAATGAAGGACGGCTGATGTTTGGGAAATCCACCGATTTTATTAACCCTGAACTCTGTTATGCAGTTGTTTATCATCCCGATACAAAGGAAATTGCAGCTTTCCTCACGCCGATGACCCAGGGGTACCGGAATGAAATAACCGGAAAATCCGTCCCCTCGGTCAGGGAATCGTTTCGTGGAATGGCGGTGATCTACCTTGAATTCAAATGAATGTAATACGGGGCTGCTTTCAGTTCCGGTCAGAACCATGCAGACCTTACTTTTCTTTTTGCTGTTGTTTGCAGCGGGTGTCCTTTCTGCTCAGCATAAAACCTCGGTTCTGATCCCCTCAGAATTTCCGGGTTCGGAACAACTATCCAAACAGGCCGGTGCCCTTCTCAGCGAGGCCAATGCTGCCTTTCAGTCGGGAAGAAAGATCAAGCCCGGAAAATTAAAACTTTCTGCTGCAGCCCAGAAAACCCTGATTGACCTGTGGGCCTACCGACCGTTCTTTTGTTCAGAAACAGAAGTAAACCTTCAGCCGATTATCCGGCCGGATAGTCTGATTGAACTGAGGGGAATTCCCATTCAGATCAAAGTGGCTGCCGGGGATCTTTCCGAAGAACATCTGGTGCTCGCCTTCCGACGAAACGGATTACTCGAATCGGTGACACTCGGACTTCCCGAACATCAGTATGAAACCGTTCTGTCAGCCGGACTGACAGTAGCCGATCTGAGAAGACGGCAGATCATTCTTGATTTTGTGGAAAACTTCCGGACAGCCTACAACCGAAAGGATCTGACTTACCTTGAACAGGTGTTCAGTGATCAGGCGCTGATCATCGTCGGACATGTTGTTCAGTCGGGTGAAGACCGCTCGGACTATCTCGAAAACAACCTTGGAACCCAGCGGGTCGAACTGATCAGGCAAAGCAAGGCAGATTATCTGAGCGGGCTGGAACGGGTATTCGGAAAAAACGAATACATCAAGGTCGGTTTCGAGGAAATTGAGGTGGTACAGCACCGTAAATTCCAATCCATTTACGGTGTTTCTTTGTTACAGTATTGGTACTCACCCACCTATTCAGATAAGGGATATCTGTTCCTGATGATTGATTTCAGGGATGAGAACCAGCCCATCATCCATGTCAGAGCCTGGCAACCCGGGAAACACACCACACCGGATTCGGTGATTTCATTGGGTGATTTCGAGATTATCAACTGACAGGTCGGCAGAAACAAAGACCTGAATAATCCGTACGATAGTGCCTTGGTGATTGATCCGGGAGACCTAGTATGAAACCTTTTTTGGTCGGATTTCTGATTCTGGCTGGCACTCAGCTATCGGTGGCGCAGACCCTTCGCGAATTTCTGATCCGCGAAGAAGCCCGGCCCGCTTCGATACCGGTTTTTACCCAGTACCCGAAAGATGCCGCGGTCATTATTTATTCCGGATTGCCGAATCTGGTTTTTGAATCGAATACCGATGGAATTGTCGCCGATAAAACCAACCCTGGTGAAAACAAATACATTCTGATCCTTCGCCCCGAAACACAAACACTCACCATAAAATCTCCCGGTTATCTCGAAGCAAAACTGCGCATACCGAAAATTCAGGCACGCGATGTAAAGTATTATTCCATTGAAGGAAAAATTCCATCGGGCGATCCCGAAAAAGGAGATCTGGTCATCCGGTCGGTGCCTGCAGGAGCACGGATTGACATTGCCGATATGTCTGCAACCGGCGCATTCACCCCGTATACCCTGACCGGTTTTGAATCAAAGGACTATCAGATCACCCTTTCAAAAGCGGACTATGACACAGTTCGTTTTCAGGTCAGCATCCGGAAAGGGGAAACCACCTCAAAAGTGGTCGAAATGGTCCCCAGGTTCGGACTGATCAGATTACAGACCGATGCAGAAAATGAATTGGAAATCAATGGAAAATGGACGGCTTATCAACCTGATATTCCCGTCAGGATTCCGGTCGGGGTCAGTAAGATAAAGGTGTACCGGGAAATGTACCTGCCTTTTGAAACCACCGTGGAATCGGGCCCGAATGACGATCCGGCCCTCGCGATGGTGATTCCGGTTTCACTGGTCCCCGATTATGGTGAATGGACGGTGCGGGTCAATCCGGGCGCCTCCCGGATTTACATCGATAACCGTGAAGTATACCCCAAAGATGGCTACCTGCGTGTTCTTTCAGGTAAGAGGGAAGTCAGAGTGGTAAGAAGCGGGCATGAGGATTCGGTTTTTACCGCGAATGTTCGTCGTCTTGAGGAAAGAGATGTGGTGGTATCACTCAGACGCACTGTGGGCAAACTTCAGGTGACATCAGAGCCAGACGAAGCCGAGGTTTATCTGAATGGGACCAGGGTTGGGTTTACCCCCTTTTTCTCAGATAACATTCCCACCGATAGTTATGATCTCGAAATCAGAAAGGAATCCTATCAGACCGTCAGATTTCCCATTACCATCCGGAAACAGGAAATGGTCACCCGACAGGCGACCTTGTTCCGGCAGGCCCGTCTGACTCTGATTGGAACCACAGGCGCCCGGTACCGATTATTTTCGACCAGTAACCGTGATGTGAATTTCACCGGGAATCTGCCGGTTTATCACATGAAAATTGAGCCGGGTTCCTACAGTCTGATATTTGACAATCCGGGTTTTGAATCGGAACGATACCGTTTTGAAGCAGATGAGGAAGACATTTTCATGGAAGTGAACCTGACCCGGTCCAGCGGAAAATTTTTCCGTTTCAGTCTGCTGGGGAATGAACGGCTTCATGGATTATACAATGGCGGATCCGGTCTCGGATTTGTCTACCGCAATGCGGGTTTACCTGCCACTGTCATGAAAGATTTAACGGGTGTAAAAGGCGGGAATGTCGGCATGGCGGGTACTGATATTGAATTTTCACGGGAATGGGTCCCCATCCGGTGGTTTCTGGGTTTTGGGATTAATGAAAAACGTACCCTGTTTAAACCAATCCGTTACACGGGTGAAGATGGGTCGGTGGTTTCGGGTGGTCTGAGGTATGAAACCTGGTACTCGGGGCTGTCTTTCTCACCTTTTTATATTGTTGAAAGAATTGCTCCTGCGCTGGTGGTGCGGTATGAGCATATGAAAGTCTATTATAAGCCGGATGGAAGCCGGACTCCGACCCGAGTTTTTGCCAAAGGTATATCAGTGGGTTATGAGATAAATGCATATCTGAACAATTCGGTTGAAACCCCGTTCATCCGGTTCACGTACAACCCGATGGAAGGGCAGGAGACCATGAGGCCTCAGACAACCCTGCAAATAGGAATGTTATTCTGATTTTCACGATGCAGAAAGGGACAACAATGAAAAGAATGCCTGCAGCTTTAACGATGATCACCGGTTTCGGACTTTTCATCCTGACCGGATGTGGTGGTAGCAAAGAAGGAACCAATATTCATCAGAAAGCTTCCGATGATTTTGTGGACGATTTACCGTCCTGGTATATGGAACCGCCTTCGAACAGCGACGAATATCTGTACTCGGTGGCTGCAGAAGTCTCGCGTGATCTGCAGATGGCTGTCAATAAGGCCAAAGCCACTGCCAATGCCGATCTGGCCCGCCAGATGGAAAACAATGTCGATGTGCTGACCAAACGGTTTGCTCAGGAAACCGGAATGAATGTGGATTCCAAAATTCTGACCGAGTTTTCCGAAACCACCAAGCAGCTGGCACGCCAGCGGCTGATCGGGGTTTCTGAGGAGAAAAAGGAAATCCGCAACGAAGATGGAGTTTTCAGAGCCTACGTGCTGATGAAACTTCCCATGGGCAAAATGAAGGAAATCATGCTTGAGCAGATCAAAAAGGAAAATGAACTGCTGACTGCCCTGAAGGCAAGCAAGGCCTATAAGGAACTCGATGAAGCCGTTGAAAAGTATGATGAACAACGCGGGAAGTAATCACCCGGGTTTGCAACTCATCTGAAAAGGCAGTTTCTTGCGGCCGTCTCAATCTGAAGACGGCCGTTTTTATTTTATGCCCATTATAAGAATCACCAATATCAAGAAAAATCTGGGGGGAAAGCAGGTCCTGAAAGGGATCAGTCTGGATGTCCATAAAGGTGAAAAGCTGGTGGTGATCGGGCGCTCTGGCTGTGGCAAATCGGTGTTGCTGAAACACATGGTGGGTCTGATGCAACCCGACTCGGGAACGGTGGAAGTGTATAAACAGGATCTTTCGGGTCTGGGAGAAACCGGGCTGGCTGCCATTCGTCTCAAAATCGGATTTTTATTTCAGGGAGCAGCTCTGTTCGATTCCATGACGGTAGGCGAGAATGTGTCACTTCCGCTGATCGAAAATTTTTCATTTACCCAGCGGGAAATTGCCCGCAAAGTGGAAGAAAAACTTGAACTGGTCGGACTTCCGGGAATTCAGAGGCTGAAACCTTCAGAACTGTCGGGCGGAATGAGAAAACGGGTCGGGCTGGCACGGGCCATTATTACCGAACCGGAAGTGATTTTTTATGATGAACCCACCACCGGTCTCGATCCCATCATGTCGGATGCCATTGACAACCTGGTGAATTCGCTGGCTGAACGCCTGCAGGTCACCTCGGTGGTGGTCACCCACGACATGGACAGTGTGAAAAAGGTGGCTGACCGGGTCATCATGCTTCATGAAGGCCATATTTTCTTTGATGATGCCCCTGACCGTCTGTTTCAGTCGGATAATCACGTGGTCCGGAATTTTGTGAACCGGTCTTCGGTTGATGACGACGAAATTGTCCATGAAATGGAAGATCTGGCAGTGAAAGCAGGTCAGCCGGATTCAACCAAACCACGCTGAACCTCTTGAATCTTGACAAAAACGTCTTTACTTTACCCAAACCAATCCAAAACCAACAAACAGGAGAAACTGAAATGAGAAAATTATTTTACCTTTTTACCGCCACTGTTCTGGCCGGATCTCTGATGACCGGATGCGACGAAGGCGAAAATGAACAGCCTGGTATTGATAACCTTGCTGTAAACGGAACCTTGGGTGTTACCTCCGGGACCCATGAGCCTGGTTCAACCATCAATTTCACCTTCAAACTCACCGATGATGATGAACTGAAAAGTTATTCAATCACCAGAAGTGTGGATGGAAATGTATCAACTTTGAAATCAGAAGAACTGAGTGGTACCACCAAGTCGGTTGATTTCTCCTATACCTTTACAGAAGCTGCCGGTAAGCAAGTCATCTTCACCATCACCGTAACCGATGGTGATGACGAAGCGGTTGCACGTGCTTACACCGCAACCCTTGCGTCTGGCCTGGACAGCTATTCTGCAAAATTACTGGGTGCTCAAAGCTCAAGTACTGGTTCCTTCCTTGCAACCACAACAGGAACCGTTTATACCATTGTGGATGCCAAAACCAACTCTGATAAAGTTGATCTGGTTTATTTCTATGGTGCCTCTAATTTTGCAACTCTTGCTGCTCCGAATGATACAGATGCTGCAACCGTTTATGATGGTACGAATGGTCTTGCCACATGGACCGTTAAAAATGCCACAAAATTCAAAACCACAAGTATGTCGGTACAGAATTTTAATGATGTCGATGTTGCATCAAAAATCAAGGCTTCATGGGATAATGGAACCGGATCTGAAGTGACCAAAGTCAATAGCTTGCTGAAAGATACAGTGGTTGCCTTCAAAACTGCTTCAGGTAAATATGGGGTTGCTCTAGTAACCAACCTGACCACCGGATCAACTGGTGATATTACCATCAGCGTAAAAGTTCAGAAATAATCCGGAACGGATTTTTCAAAAAGGGGCTGTTCCAGACGGGACAGCCCCTTTTTTTTACTGTCAGATTATTGTCTGGCTGACTGGAACAACGTCAGTGCTTTTTGTCTTTGCTCGGAATGGTCAACGATCGGGGCTGGATAGTCGGACCCGATCCTGCAATTGAAAGTATGTTGATCCACCGGGGTCAGGGTCCAGGGTTGGTGAATCCATTTAGGGGGAACAGCAGCCAGTTCAGGAACATATTTCCTGATGAAACTTCCATCGGGATCAAATTTCTCCGATTGGGTGACGGGATTGAAGATTCTGAACCAGGGTTGGGCATCACAGCCGGTTGAGGCGGCCCATTGCCACCCGCCATTGTTGCTGGCCAGATCGAAATCGAGCAGTTTCGAGGCAAAGTATGTCTCCCCCCATCGCCAGTCGACCAGAAGATCCTTAACCAGAAAAGAGGCGGTCACCATTCTGAGCCGGTTATGCATCCATCCGGTCTGATTCAGCTGACGCATGGCGGCATCTACCAGCGGGAACCCCGTTCGTCCATCACACCAGGCAGAAAAGAGGGTTTCGTCAGATGGGAAGTTCAGGTTTCTGTAGGCCGGGTTGAAGGACTGTGTGGCAGACTGTGGGAAGTGCCAGAGAATCTGTGAGTAAAAGTCACGCCAGATCAGTTCATTCAGCCATTTCTGCGCGCCATCCGATTTCGATGAGAGAGCCATCCGAACGCATTCACGGATGGAAACTTGCCCAAAGCGCAAATAGGGAGACAGGAATGAAACTCCGTTTTTTGCCGGAAAGTCCCGGTTGCTGCCATAGGAAGAGAGTCGGGTGCGGAAACGGTCCAGCATGCGCTGTGCGGCCTCGGTGGTTCCCTGAATAACAGCGGTTGCCGGTTCCATCCCGCACGACAGGGAGTTGGGCACCACCGGGAGCTGTTCTGTATTGGTCGCCCGGCTCAGCCGTCCAATGAAGGACTGTGATGGAAACAGTTGGTAGTCAGCCGGGGTCAGCCGGGTTTTCCAGGCACGGCTGTAAGGAGTATAGACCACATAGGGAAGTCCATCAGCCTTCGTGATTTCCGATTCATGAAAAATGACGTGGTCTTTGTACCGCTCAAATGGAATATTCAGTTTTCCGAGTTGGTCATGGATTCGCTGGTCGCGTTCACGGGCGTATGGTTCGTAATCGGCATTGGTAATAACGGTCAACGCCCCGAGTTGAAGGGCTGCCTGTGGGATCAGGAGAGCGGGGTCACCGTATAGCCTGAGGATGGATGTTCCGTTGCCTGCCAGTTTCTGATCAAGATCATCCAATGCCTCATCAATCAGTTTCAGCCGGGAATCGGAACAGTTGTCTAGTTTACCAAGGATCTGTGAGTCGTAAATAAAGACCGGCACCACCCGTTCAAAACGGGTCAGTGCACGGTACAGTCCATGATTGTCATCGAGCCGAAGATCGCGCCGGAACCAGAAAAGGGCAGTCATGATTTTCCTGTTTTGTATTCAGAACAGAAAAACCGGCCTGCCGGATTCCGGATCAGATTTCGTATCCGTCTGGAATCCGTTTGTTTTTTGCGACGACAATGATTCCATCCACGATATTCACAAAGTCGTCCTGATAGTTATAATGCCCGGCATGATTGATCAGTTTCACATCGCGTCCGATGCGGGCATTTTTATCAATGATGGCATTCAGAATGATTGAACGCTCGCCAACGCCCATCATTGGATCCTCGGGATCATATTTACGGTTTTTGAACTCGGATGTATCGTAATAATCGGCCCCCATCATGTAGGTGTTCACCAATTCGGATCCGGCTCTCAGAACCGAACGTACACCGACAATGGACCGGATGATTTTTGCATTTTCGACAATCGATCCTTCCGAGATGACCGCATTGTGTATTTCGGCATCCTTGATTTTGGATCCGGGGAGGTAGCGAGGGTGAGTGTACATCATGTGTTCTTCGTCATAAAAGTCGAAGAGCGGGACGTCATCCGTCAGGGCAATGTTTGCCTGATGGAAGCTTTTGATGGTTCCGATGTCTTCCCAATACCCATCAAAAAAGTAGGCGTGAACGCGTTTGTGCTTGATGGCTTCCGGAATCACTTCCTTGCCAAAATCCTCGTGACTGGTTCCTTTAAGCAGTTCATTCATGGTATCGGTGTTGAACAGATAAATCCCCATGCTGGCCATGTAATTCCGGCCATGGGGTTCAATGCCAACCTGACGGATATCCTCGTTTGATAACCGCAGTTTGTCGAGAAGTGCTTCATCGGTGGGTTTTTCGTAAAAACGTGTGATCCGGCCCGATTTGCTGGTTTGAAGAATTCCGAAACCACGAGCCTGATCACGGCTGACCGGAAGGACACAAATGGTCAGGTCAGATTTCATTTTAAGGTGGTGATCGAGGACCTTCCTGAAATTCATATGGTACAGCTGATCGCCCGCAAGGATCAGGGTATAGGGATTCTCAATGTTTGAGATATAATTGAGGTTCTGCCGGACTGCATCGGCCGTTCCCTGATACCAGTTGGTTGATTTCATGGTTTGCTGGGCTGCCAGAATCTGAACAAATTCGTTCGAAAAGTTCCCGAAATGGTAGGTCTGGGTCAGGTGCCGGTTGAGGGACTCAGAATTGTACTGGGTCAGAACAAAGATCTGGCGGATATTACTGTGGATGCAGTTTGAAACCGGGATGTCGATCAGCCGGAATTTTCCTCCGATCGGAACGGCCGGTTTGGCCCGGCTGCTGGTCAGTGGAAACAAACGTTTTCCGGCTCCACCACCAAGGATCACCGCAGTAATTCTGTCCATTACGACCTCCAAAAAGTTTTCGTAAATATAAGGATTAAAATCTCCTCTGTTTGCAGGCTGGGCAGGGTGTATTTGAATTTCGGGAAAGTGGAACCGGTTTTCTTAATCGGTTATTAATATCGGGCGGGTATGCAAGAACCCATTTTGAAATCGAGTATTTTTGAAAAATGAAATCAGTCCCCCATTTTTTTCTGCTTTTCTTTCCTCTGTTGCTTTCTGCACAGGAATTGGTGTTTCACAATTATTCCGTGTCTGATGGCCTCAGTCAGAACTCTGTCACGGCGATCAGGCAATCCGCAAACGGATTGATGTGGGTGGCCACCCGGGATGGTTTAAATCTGTTCAACGGCTATGGTTTTACGCCCATCCGAAAGCACCATTCAGGAGCTGTGGACCTGGCAGATAATCAGATTCAGGCCTTGCTGGAAGACCACGGCGGGCGTCTGTGGGTTGGGTATCACGGACAGGGGCTCGATGAAGTGGACTGGAAGGCCGGCCGGACCCGTTTATGGTCGGCTGAGGGTTCAGGATTGCGGGTGCTTCCGGGCCGGCAGGTGAGGGTTCTGAAGGAAACCGGTGACCAGGTTCTGGTCGGATTTGATGATGCCGGACTGGCCGTCATCCATCCTGGCCGGGGTGAGGTGACTAAATGGCCGGACTCGTTAAATGGCGTGGTTTACCGGCGGGTGAGGGAGGTGATTCACACCAGTGACGGCAGTTATTGGGTTGGTACGTTCGGAAGTGGTCTGATCCATGTTTCCGCGAATGGAGTTCCGCTTCGGCAATTCCGTCAGTCGGGACATCCTGATTCACTGGCCTCTGACCGGATTCAGTCCCTGTTACCATTGCCCGGTGACCAGCTTCTGGTTGGTACTTATCAGGCTGGATTGCAGCGATTCAACCCCGAAACAGGACTATTTGAACGAATCCGGTTCAGAGGAATGCCTGCTGGCGGAAAGGATCTGTCTGTCTGGGCCATGCTGACCGACACCCGTGGTTCGGTCTGGGTGGGAACGTACGGAAATGGACTCTGGCGGTATCTTCCGGAACAGAACGAGCTGATTCCCATCCGTTTGCTTACCGGGCGCGGATCGGTGACTGATCAGATGATTATTCTGTCACTTTCAGAGGACCGGTCAGGGAATTTATGGGTAGGAACCGAAACCGGTGGACTTTTTAAAGCGGATCTGAAGCCTGTGAAGTTCAATCTGGGCGGGAAGGAGGGTCCCGTCAGCAGCATCATGTCCTTTGCCCGTGTATCACCCGACGATTTATGGGTAGGAACTTATGGCGGAGGTATTTCGGTATATGACGGCCGGCATCAGCTGAAAAAAATCATCAGCAGGATCAGTGAACCCCGTTTACCCAATGGGTTTATCCTGTCACTCCTGGCCGATTCATCGGGTGTCTGGGCGGGAAGTTCATCGGGGCTGATCCGTTTCGCAACCAGCGGTCAGGTGGATACAGTGGTGCTGCGTTTATCGGGGTCCCAGACAGGTCCAGCTGATGACATCCGTGTTCTGAACAGAACAGCTTCGGGCGACATCTGGGCAGGAACCATTGGAAACGGATTGTGGATTCGTCGGATGGGATCCGATCGGTTTGTTCGTCCGGAAAACCTTCCTGCAGGGCTGCAGACGGCCAGTATCCGTGCCATTCTGCCAGACACCAACCAATGGGTCTGGGTGGGGACCCTCCGCGGGCTTTATCATTATCAGGTATCGAGCGGGGTGACCCATCTTTATACCCGGGAACCCGATGATACCACCAGTTTAAGTGATTCCTACATAAGAAGCCTCAGCAGGGATGTTACCAACACGCTGTGGGTGGGGACCACGGCCGGATTGAACCGGTTTCATCCGGAGACCCGGTCGTTTACCCGGATCACCGAAAAGGATGGGTTGCCAAACGGGTATATTTATGGCATTCTGCCCGACCGGGCCGGATTTCTCTGGATGCCAACCAATTCCGGGTTGGTACGTTACCATCCGGAAACAGGGTCCATGAGAAGTTTTGATGAGTCAGACGGGCTTCAGAGTAAGGAATTCAACGGCGGATCCTGGTTCCGTGATGCCTCGGAACGGTTTTATGTGGGCGGGATCGAAGGATTTAACTGGTTCATTCCCGGTGAAGTGACTGACAATCAGTTTGCTCCCCCGCTTGTTCTCACCGATTTCTCTATTATGAATCAACCGGTGGCCGGTGCGCTATCTGCGCCCTTTCTGACCTCCATCCGATTGAAATTCCGTCAGAATCTTTTTTCTCTGGAATTCGCCTCGCTGGACTACACCAATCCAGATAAGAACCGTTACCGGTTTATGCTGGAGGGGTTCGATGAGGAGTGGTCCGCCCTGACCAGCCGCCGTTATATCACATATACCAATCTGGACCCCGGTGACTACCAATTGCTGGTTCAGGGAACCAATTCGGATGGGCGCTTGTCGACGGACACCCTTTCCATTGCCATCCGGGTGGTTCCTCCTTTTTACCGCACCTGGTGGTTCAGTCTGTTGGTTCTTGCAGGTCTGGGGGCTGGTTTGTACGCCCTGGGTCGCTACCGTGAATTCCGGAGGGAACAACAGGAGCGGGAGCGGGTAGAATTGCTGAGGCAGATTACCATCGGAGTTCTGCATGAGCTCAGGCAGCCACTCCAGATCGTGAGCGGCAATCTGGAAATCATCGATATGGTAAAGGATGAGGGACCGGGGGAAGTCGGAGTTCCGCTTGCCCGGGCCGGAGAAGGGATTGGCCGGATGAAAAAATTAATGGCGAAGTTGGAACAACTATTGAATGATGCTAAATTTAAGACGAAAAAGTACACCAAAGATCAGACCATGATCGATTTGACCGGAGAGAATGAACCATGAAGACCATCTTTATCGTCGATGATGAAGAAGGAATCCGGGATATTTTTGAGACCATTCTCAAAATTTATTTCCGGGATTCCATCCGGTCGGGTGCCCTGCAGATAATCAAGTCGGAAGATGGATCCAGAGCGGTGGAAAATGCCCGCCTGGTCAAACCTGATTTCGTTCTGATGGATGTGAAAATGCCGGTGATGGATGGCATTGAAGCTTTTTATGAAATGAAAAAGCTGAATAACAATCAACCCGTCAAAACCTTCTTCATTACCGGTTTTGCCAGTGATGGTGATATTGGCCGCCGAATGGATAAAGCCATCAGTGATGGTGCACTGGGGATGCTTGCCAAACCCATTTCCTCCCCGGACCTCCGGAAATTGGTCGATGACCATCTTAGCTTAACAAGTTAAGTACAATTTTGTCTTTACTTTACCTTTTTGCCTTGCACTTGAAAGTCACCGTTGTGGCTTTTACCTTTGACGCCACTTTTCCACGTACCGGAGACCATTCGACTTGAGTATCATTAACCTCAATTCACGCCGTGCCAAGATCGTTTGCACGCTTGGACCGTCCTCAAACACCTACGAAACCATCCGGGACCTGGCGCTGGCCGGAATGGATGTAGCCAGACTAAATTTTTCCCATGGCTCTTACGAGGATCATCTTGCACGTATCAACCTGATCAGGCGTGTGTCGAAGGACATCGATAAGCCGATTGCCATTCTGCAGGATTTGCAGGGTCCGAAAATCAGGGTTGGTACCTTCCAGCATGGAAAAACCTCTTTGACCAACGGTCAGCGTTTTACCATTACCGTTGATGACATTGTGGGTAATGATGAACGGGTTTCCACGTCCTATAAAAGCATCGTTAACGATGTGAATGTTAACGACATCATTCTGCTTGATGATGGATTGCTGCGCCTGAAAGTGGTCGAAAAGACCGAGCGTGATGTCATAACCGAAGTTGTTTTCGGCGGGATACTCAAGGACCGGAAAGGGATTAACCTTCCCGACGTTCTGATGAGTGTGCCGGCTCTTTCAGAAAAAGACATTCAGGATGTTCATTTCGGACTGAAGCACGATGTGGATTACATCGCCCTGTCCTTTGTTCAGCGGGCCGATGACGTGCTGCAGCTGAAACGGATCATTTCGGAAGCAGGTTGCTCCACACCGGTGGTTGCTAAAATCGAAAAACCATCGGCCGTGAATTCCCTCGATGCCATTACCGATGTGGCCGATGCCATTATGGTTGCTCGGGGTGATCTTGGAGTGGAGCTGAACACCGAAGACGTGCCTCCGGTTCAGAAGAAGATTATCAAAATGTGCAATCAGAAGGGGGTTCCGGTTATTACGGCCACCCAGATGCTCGAGTCAATGATTCACAATCCGCGACCGACCCGTGCGGAAGCCAGTGATGTGGCCAACGCCATTCTGGATGGTACCGATGCGGTTATGTTGTCGGCAGAAACGGCAGCTGGGGCCTTCCCGGTTGATTCGGTCCAGACCATGGCCAAAATCATTTCGATCATCGAAAGTTATGCCCTCAGTAACGGTCAGGATGGCGATTACAAACCCAAGAATATTGTTTACTCAACTCCGCTGGCAACCGGTCTGGCTGCCACCACTGCGGCCAATATGGTGAACGCAACGGCCATTGTCTGTATGACTCAATCGGGTTCTACGGCGGTCATGATCTCGAAATTCCGCCCGAGAAAGCCCATTATCGCAGTGACAGCCCGCGAAGTTTCTCTAAGGAAACTGTGTCTGGTTTGGGGTGTTCAGGGTTACCTGATCAATGATTTCAAGGACAATGTGGATGATGCCGTGGATGACATGCGCAAAATCCTACTCGAGCAGAATGTGGTTCGTCAGGGGAACCGCATTATTATCACGGCCGGTCTTCCTTTTACCAAACGGCGCAGCACAAACATGATGCGGATTGAAGAAATCTGAAGCTGACAGCCATCAGGTTTCTTTTGCCCGTTTTTTAATCTCGTTGATATCCTGCAGGGCCTTTGCAGCTTCCGAATTCAGGTCGGTGATCTGACTTCGGATGGCTGAGATCTTATCCATCATGATTTTCATGCCATCGGTCTGCTTTTCGATCATGACAAACAACTGAAAAGCCCGGTTGACGGCCAGTTCCAGATTCCCGCCATACTTTTCCTTCACGATCTGTAAAAATTCCTTTTCAACGGATGGGTCGACTTTCGGTGGTTGGTCCATGATTACTCCAGTGCCATTTTTTCGATGGATGAAAGGACTTGCCGGTTGGCATCCAGTCCTCCCAGAAAATATACAAACGATCCTGCTGCCACGGCGGTATGGGCTGCCCGTGCAGTCAATAATTTGCCGGGTAGCCGGTAGCTACGACCCCGGTTCAGGTCACTCAATTCAATTTCCTCCACCAGGCGCTCCTCTGGTCCGGGGTTCTGAAGTCCGCCTGCAATCAGAATAAAGTTTCCCGGCAGCGCGGTGGCGGTATGGTCCAGGCGGATAATCCGGAAAAACAGGTCGGACGGGTACAGTGCTCCGTTATCCTCGCCGAGGTAAAAGGAATACATCAGCGGGTAATTCCACGAAAAATCACCTGAGGCCAGAAACCATAAACCGGGGGTGGCTGTCATGGGTGTCAGGGAATGAAGTGCCAGTTGGTAGCCGGTTCTTTTCCAGGAAGTCCGTGTAATGGAATGGGAGTCAATTACAAACCGTCCGGTATAATCGGAATTCCAGCCACCATGAGTCAGTAACACAGAGCCCGATTGAGACCAGGCAAAATCTGCAGTCAGATCGCTGGTATCGAGTACCGTATGAAGGAATTGATAAACCAATTCGGTGGGAAGAAGGTTGTTTCCCGCCTGACCGGGCCGGAAGGAAGTCATCCCTCCCAAAACCATGAAGGATTCCCGGGCCACCGACACCATGGCATGGCCCGCGCGGGCATGAAGAAGGTTCCAGGACGGCAAGGAATCACTTGAGCCGCTGAGAAGTGAAAAATACTCGGTGCTTTTCAGGGCAGGGTCATAATAGCCGGATACGCCCCCACTGGTAAGCAGCCGGTCATTGGAATGAAGAATGGTGGCGTGGTTGGCCCTGGGTTGAGTCAGGTGGCCCGCCAGAACGGGCGATTGCCAAGTGAATTTCACCAATCGAAGGGAGTCGGTGTAGCGAACCTGCCCATCCACCCGGATTTTAATGGGTACCGGAATCCGTTTGCCTCTGCCGGAAAGATTGAGGAGGCATTCATATCCCCCATCTTTAAATACCGGACGGATTCCATCAATGGTCAATTCATCAAACCGGAGACTGTCATCCGGAATCAGTTTGAGGCGGACTCTGAGCGTATCGGCGGTGACTACCAGAGAAGGATCGGGTGAAACAATCTGAATCTGAAGGTCCAGATCGGAACGGTCCAGTTCATCTCTTTCGCAGGATAAAAGAAGGACTCCGCTCAGCAGCCAGAGACTCACTCTGAACCAGTGAGATTTCAGACCGACCCGGCCCATTTTCTGATTATCCGTTCTATATCGGTGATGGTGACCGGTTTAGACAGGTAGTCATCCATTCCAGCATTCAGGCATGCCTCCCGGTCCGATTCAAGGGCGTTGGCTGTGAGAGCAATGATAATGGGTCGTTTGCCGGTACCTGATTGGGTCCGGATCAGGGAAGTCGCTTCGAGTCCGTCCATGACAGGCATCTGAACATCCATGAAAATGATGTCGGTCTGGGTGTTTTGCAGCGAATTCACGGCTTCCTGACCATCAGCAGCCATGGTGATTTCATAGCCCAGTTTTCCCAGTAAACGTTTCATCAATAATTGATTAACCGGATTGTCCTCTGCAACCAGAATATTCATAGGATATTTATCCGCTAGCCGAACTGGTTGCTCGCTCACCGGTTTCTGCTCCTTTTCCATGACGGTGAACAGAAATCTCAGAAAATCAATTCCGGCAATTCCAGAGTAGGCCTTACCATTCATCGCCTGATCGGTGCAGGGACCCAGAACCACAACCTGTTGTTTGGGGTGGGTAAATTGTCGGGCCAGTTCTGCATGGGTGATCACGAGCATTGAAGACTGGGGGACCTCATCGGGTTTCCGGTAACTCTGTACCGGAATTTCCAGCTCTCTGAAGAATTCCCTGAGCATCCATCTGATCACGCGGTCGGGATGGCAGATGGTAACGGGTCGGATGGTCATCTGGCGGATGTCTTCGGAGAGGGTACCTTCCACGGCGGTGGTCGGTATGAGTACTCTGAACCGGCTTCCATGAGATTGCCGGCGGTCCACCGAGATATTTCCATCCATCAGCTCGGCCAGTTTTTTCGAAATGGCCAGGCCAAGACCGCTGCCACCGTATTTGCGGGTCACCGAGGCATCCAGCTGACTGAAGGCATTGAACAAACGGTCCATTCTGTCCGGAGGAATTCCAATGCCGGTATCGCGGATATGAATCTCGACATATGACCGGTCCTCTTTTTCAACCGGTTTGATGTTGACAAGGATTCCGCCGGAGGGCGTGAATTTGATGGCATTGTCGATGAGGTTGCTCAGAATCTGTCGGTAACGCGATTCGTCCCCGATGACATCGGCCGGGGTTTGCCGGTGATAAATGACCTGGAGGTGAAGTCCCTTATCGAGTGCCCGGGCATAAAACATGTTCAGAACGGCCTCGGTGGCGGTTGATATGCGGAAAGGCCGTATATCAACCTCGAGTTTTCCTGACTCGATCTTTGAAAAATCCAGAATCTCATTGATGATCCGTAACAGCGAGTCACTGCTTTCTCTTAAGGTTCTGATGTATTCTTCCTGTTCCTGAGAAAGAACGGTTTTCTGCAGCAGGCTGGTCATACCGATGACGGCGTTCATTGGAGTTCTGATCTCATGAGACATGGTGGCCAGAAACTCGGTTTTCAGGCGGCTGACTTCGATAGCGGTTTCTCTTGCATGAATGATCTCCCGCTCAATCTGTTTTTCCTTTGAAAAATCACGGAAGATGAGAATGACTTCCCGGCTGCCAAGGGCCAGACACCGGGCTTCAAAATCGAGTTGACCATCCTGATCATCCACCGAAACAATAACGGTGCCGGAATCACCGGTTTCGCGGGTCCGGTTTATGCAATCGGTCAAAGGCCGGGAAATAGAAGGCGGAAACAGTTGCCAGATGGTCTGATGTCTTTCGAGCTGACCGATGGTGAAAAATGGCAACTGGGCGGTACCATGATGAAAATCAATCACCTCGAGTTTTCCAGACAACCTCAGCCAGAAATCGGGGAGTGCTTCGATCAGCTCCCGGTTCTGTTGTTCACTTTTCCGCAGTTCGGTTTCGGTCCGTCGTTTCTCAAGGACATTGCGTCGCCAGTAGGAAACCGATATGAAGGCCGAGAAAAGAAACACCACCAGCAAACTGATGGCCCACCAGGTCTGATACCAGGCCGGAAGCACCCGGATGGTCAGAATCAGCGGTTCGCTGGAAAGAAATCCGTTCTGACGGGCCCAGACATGAATCTGATAAGTGCCCCGGGTCAGGTTGGGAATAAAGAAGGTCGATTGGGTTCTCCAGTCGCGCTGGATGGAATCGCGACCGGCCACAAGCATCTGGTAGCGGACGGTTTCGGTGGGAAACATGAATGCCGAAACAGACAATTCGATGCCAGAGCCTGAGTTGATGGTCAGCCCATTATCAGGAATCGTGGTGATCCGGTCTTCGTTGACTTTCAGGTTCAGGATCTGCGGGGTTCTGGATCTTGAAAGCCGGATGGCTTCGGGAGTTCTGAAAAAGCTGATACCAGCAGCGGTTCCCACCCACAATCGGTTGTCGGGTGTTTTAACAATGGATCTGAAGGAAACGGTGATATTTCCCATGCCATCGTTGGTATCGAACCGGATGTTTTCACCGGAAGTCTGGTAGATGAGACCGTGTTCATGTCCGATCCAGAGTCCGCCGGCCGGGTCATCATACAAGGAGCGCACATTCAGAGTTTCATCAAAACCGGATCGTAGACGCAGGGAGGAACCATCGTATTCTGCGATGCCCCGCGATGTTCCGAGCAGCACAGTTCCTTCGCGGCTGATGGTAATGGTATTGACCCCCATGTTTTCCGCCGACATCGGGTGGTCCCATAGGTTCAGTGAATGAAAGGCCCCTGTCTGCAGATCATATTCATAAAGAAGGGTTTCAAAAGTGGTGCCTCCCAGATAAACCTTCTTACGGACCGGATCGAATGCGATGGCTGCAAAGCTGATAGTGGTCAGGTCGGGTGAAGTGATTTCCCTCAGTGTCCCGTCGGGAAGAATCATTCCAAAACCAGCTAAACCGACCGATTGAAAGAAAAGTGTATCGCCGGGTGACCGGTCCATGGACTGAACAATCCGGTTCGATTCGCGCCCTCTGAGCAGCTGATACGTTCTGATCCGTTTCCCCTTTTCAACCACCTCAATGAAACCATCTTTGAAGCCCAGGTAAAACCGGTCGGGTGTACCATGAATCGACATGATCAGGCTGGACCGGGCGGCATACAGTTGTCTGAACCGGGGTTCATCCCCATCGAGGGTGACATGGAAAACGTAATTTCCCTCGGTGGCAAGCACCGAACCATCGGGCAGGGGTTGTATCTGCTGAATAAACAGAGTGGGAACCGGGAGTTCAAAGGACGAAAACAGGGGTTCACGGATAAAGGCAAAGCCTTCATCCGAGGAAAGCCAGACGGTTCCGTCTGCGCCGGCGAATATATCGGTGATCACACGGAACGGAAGATCGGTGAGCCGCCTGAGGCCATCGGGTTTGTCGATTGGCATGATACTGCATCCATTCCGCCAGGTACCGATAAAAAGCATGTCATCCTTCAGTACCAGTGAAGAAACACCAGTCACTTCAGCGACCAGATGGAGAGAAACCGTTGACAGGGAGGCGTCGGGTCGGAGTTCATATACACCGGAATCGGTCCCGGCCAGCAACCGGCCATCGGGAAGTGTGATCAGCGCATCGATCCGGTTGATATTGAATGAGCCGGTGATGGGCATGAGAACAAATCGATTGGTGGGCTCATCAAAACGGAACACATAGCCACGCTGGGAGGTGACCAGCAGGGTCGAGTCATTCAGCGTGGTAAACTGGAAAGATCTGAAGAAATCATCTGCGCGGTATTTTTCCTCGAAATCATACCGGGTAAAGCGGCCGTTAACTATGCGCAGAACCGAGCCGGGTTCGCCAAGAAAATAGTGACCGGGCTTTTGTTCATAGATACTCTTGGCGTAAAACATGGTCGAGTCGGTCACCAGATTGTGCCCTGAAATGATCGTACGGACAGAAACCGGATCGGTGGATTGGACTTCAACAATTCCGCGGTCGGTGATGATTAACGGATAGGCAAAAGAGGGGGAATGATAAAACCGTTTGATGAGGAAGCTGGGAAGCCCGTCGGTAATGGTCCTGAATTCGCTGCCGTTGAACAGAATGAGGCCATTATCACTGCCAACCCAGATCATCCCATCTTTGTCCTGAGTGATGGCCTTGGTCAGATTGGTAGGGATATCGGTGTTCCCGCGGCCGTAGGCCCGGATGGTATACCCTCTGTTGCCATCGGCCACGGCAGCGGTGTAGCCGGAAAGAATCACCCAGAAAAACAGCAAGGATAAAAAGAACAACCGGATTCTGAAGATGGAAAATGGTTGGAAGGATTCCTTTAAAACGGGTGCAGGGGTGATGAAAGGGACACAAGTATTGCAGGAAGAGACCAGTGGTATATCCTGATTGCCTGGGGTAAAGTGCTTCACAACGGTTCGATTGTCAGAGGTCTGAGCTTCCATTACTATTATAAAGATACTTCAGGAACCGGAATTTCAAATTTCCGTCATTTTTGTCTTTAACCAGAAGGGTTCAGCTTGGCATATCGGCCGGTTTCATTGACTTTAAAAGCCTGTAAAAATATCTTTGATGTTCTTTTTTTAAATCAACTGCAAGTCCTGAGCGACTGGAGGTTTAGCGACTGATGGGTAACAATACTTTTAAACTGGCCGGCGTGGCAATTGTACTCGGCCTGATTTTATACTTTTTATTCCCGACCTGGCAGAATTATGATCTGCAGAATAAGCTGAAATCACTGAATACCGAAGATTCCCTTGCTTACGTTGAGCAGAACCGGAAGGAAATCGAGTCGATTGAG
The DNA here is from genome assembly GCA_013360915.1 of Bacteroidota bacterium. Classification (NCBI taxonomy): domain Bacteria; kingdom Pseudomonadati; phylum Bacteroidota; species Bacteroidota bacterium. Next base: position 114,221 of record JABWAT010000005.1, on the reverse strand, counting down.
GATAACCGGCTGAAGCTGGGGCTGGATCTTCAGGGCGGAATGTATGTGGTTCTGGAAGTGGATCTGATCGAACTGATCGAGAATCTGGCCAAGACCAAGGATGCCACCATTGACTCGCTGTTGAAAGTAACAGTGGCCCGCACCGACAAATCCGGAGAAGACCCTGCATCTGTTCTGGTAGAAGAAGCAGATAAAGCCGATGTGCGTTTATCGCGCTATTATGGGAACATTCAGGATAACAACAGTGAAATCGGCACCTACCTGACGGACCAGCAAACCGAGGCTGTTCAGCGTGCCCTTCAGATTATCCGTGCCCGGGTCGATCAGTATGGGGTTTCGGAACCTTCCATCACCCTTCAGGGGGCCCGCCGGATTATTGTGGAATTACCCGGAGTGACCGATGAGAAACGGGTTCGCCGCCTTCTGAAATCAACGGCCAAGCTTGAATTCAAACTGATGGCCGATGAAACACGCGCTTTCAATGCACTCAAAACGATCAATGACCGGTTGGCCGCTGAATATGTGGTCAGCGATTCCGCTTCGGTGGATCTGGTGAAAGGTCCGGAAACCAAAGTGGATACCACCTCATTGGCTGCTCAGGCCGGGGAAGATAAAACCGGAGCCGATGCTGCTGATCAGAAAAAGAATCCTCTGTTTGCCCGTATGCAGGTCGGAAATATTGGTTATGGCGCCATCGGGGCTGCCATGGAATATGACCGCGAAGTCATCGACCGGTTCCTCAACCGCCCGGATATGCAGGAGTTCATTCCCGGTGACATTTCTTTCCACTGGGGAGCAAAACCCATTGCAGTCAGCAATGATGTGAAAGTTTATGCACTCTATGCTCTTGAACGGGAAGCTGCCATGGGTGGTGGGTCTATTGAAGAAGCCCGTGCCACCATCAGCCCGATGTCGAATCTGCCCGAAGTAACCATGCGGATGGATGCCGATGGTGCAAGAGAATGGTCCATTCTGACCGGTGCCAATGTTGGCAAGCAAATTGCCATTGTTCTCGATAACACCGTTTTCTCTGCTCCGCGTGTGAATACCAAAATCACCGGCGGAAACAGTTCGATCGAGGGCCTGGAAAACATGGAAGAAGGAAAGGACCTTGAAAACGTTCTGAAGGCCGGTGCGCTTCCCGCTCCCATTGCAATTGTTCAGGAGCGGAGTGTCGGACCTTCATTGGGCGCCGATTCCATCAGAATGGGTCTCATCTCTGCCTTGTGGGCCTTTCTGATTGTAGCAATCATCATGGTCGTTTATTACAATACAGCTGGTTTGATTGCCAATCTGGCTCTGATTCTGAACCTCACGATCATCCTTGGTGTGTTGGCTGCCTTTAAGGGGACTCTGACCCTGCCAGGTATTGCCGGTATGATTCTGACAATCGGGATGGCCGTGGATGCCAACGTTCTGATTTTCGAACGGATTCGGGAAGAGTTGATTTCAGGAAAAACTCTTAAAGCCACCGTTGAAGCCGGGTTCTCCCGCGCATGGACGGCCATTTTTGACTCAAATCTCACCACCTTCTTTACCGGTGTAATTCTGTATGCCTTCGGAATTGGTCCCATCAAAGGTTTTGCTCTGACCCTGATGATCGGTATTGTGACCTCCCTGTTTACAGCTGTGTTTGTGTCACGTCTGGCCATCGACTATTTAATTCACCGCCCGAATGCCAAACTGCGTATCGGGTAAGGTTTAGAACGACTCAGGAGTTTTATCATGCGCTTTTTTCAAAACACCAACTATGACTTTGTGGCTGCCAGAAAAGTGGGTTATGTGGTTACCGCTGTTCTTCTGCTGGTAGCTCTGCTCAGCATCCTGATCAGGGGATTGCAATATGGCATCGATTTTAAGGGTGGAACCGAGATTCAGCTACGGTTTACCTCTGCTGTTGAAGTTTCTGAAGTCCGCCGTGCTATGGATTTTGCTGGCGTGAAAGCCGAAATCAAACGGTTTGGTGCCGATACCGAAATTCTGGTTCGTACCGATGTGGAAATGGAAACCACCGCCCTTGAAGAGGCAGTAATGGGTGGCCTGAAGGAAATACTTCCTGATAATCCGGCCACCATTGACCGGAACGACGTCATCGGTCCTAAAATCGCCGAGGACATGAAAGCCGGGGCCGTCTATGCCATTCTGGGGTCCCTGCTTCTTATTCTGGCCTATATCTCCATCCGGTTCGAATTCAAATTTGCTGTGGCTGCCATCTTTGCAACATTCCACGATGTGGTGGTTGTACTCGGCCTGTTCAGTCTGTTGTATGGCTTGTTCCCGGGATTGAATCTCGAAATTGATCAGACCATCATTGCTGCCTTCCTGACCATTGTGGGTTACTCACTCAATGATACCGTGATTGTGTTCGACCGGGTTCGTGAATTCAGGAAAATTTTCAAGGGTGAAACACTCGAGGAAGTGATTAACAAATCGGTAAATTCCACCCTTAGCCGGACCTTCATGACCTCTTTCACCACGATGATCGTTATGGTGATTCTCTACATTTTTGGTGGAGAGACCACCCGGCCATTTGCATTTGCCATGATTCTTGGTATTATTATCGGAACATATTCATCGATTTTTGTGGCCTCTCCGATTGTTCTGGAGTGGGTAAACAGAATCGAAAAAGCCAAATCCTGACGGGGGAACCAACCATGTCGCTGATCGCCAGAGAAACCGAAGTCGGACCGGTCACGGTTCTGCAACTGAAAGGGGACGTGCTTGGCGGACCGGATGCCACCGAACTCAATGACAGACTCCATCAACTGGTTAGAAATGGCCAGGTCAAGGTGGTTCTGGATCTGAGTGGGGTGAATTTTATGAATTCCTCCGGATTGGGAATGCTCATCGGTGGTCTCACCACCGTGAGAAATGCCGGCGGTCAGCTGAAACTGGCAAACCCGGCCGAACGAATTCAAAGCCTTCTGGTTATTACCAAACTGTCTACCGTGTTCACGACTCACAAGTCGGTGGAAGAGGCCATTGACAGTTTCTGAAATCAGTCTGAAATCCAGTTTAACTCCGGCATCCTTCAGAAGGGTGAACCGGAGTTTTTTATTTTAAAGAGAAAGTAAAATCAATATGCCAGTTGTCGTGGTGGTTGGTGCCCAATGGGGCGACGAAGGAAAAGGAAAAATTGTGGACCTGCTCTCGAAGGATTGTCAGGTTGTGGCTCGCTATCAGGGCGGGGCCAATGCCGGTCATACCATTTCCTTCGGAACTCAGACCTTTGTTCTTCACCTGCTGCCTTCGGGGGTTTTTCATGAAGGAACCCGCTGTCTGATCGGAAATGGAGTGGTGATTGATCCGCTGGCGTTGCAGGAAGAACTTGAAATGGTGTCGCGGCTTGGCATTGACCTTTCCGGACGGTTGTTTATTTCGGGAGGAGCGCACCTGATTTTCCCCTACCACAAAGTGTTGGATACCATCCGGGAAACCAGCAAGGGTGCCGATAAGATCGGTACAACCGGGCGTGGAATCGGGCCTTCTTATGTGGATAAATACATGCGGAACGGAATACGGGTTGCCGATCTGGCCGATATGCCCGGACTCAGGGCAAAGGTGACCAAGGCCATTCAGGAAAAAAAGGTGCTGATCGAGCACAGTTTCAAAGCCGATCCCACCATTCTGGATGTCGATTATGAACCGGTATTTGCTGCCATTGAGAAAATGAAGCCGTATGTGGTTAATGGGGCTTACTTCCTCGATCGCGAGATCAGGTCGGGCGCAACGGTTCTGGTGGAAGGGGCACAGGGTGCCTTGCTTGATATTGACCATGGCACCTACCCGTTTGTGACGGCTTCAAATCCGACCACAGGGGGTGCTGCCACCGGGCTCGGTCTGAATCCGACCACCATTCAACGCGTGATTGGCGTTGTGAAAGCCTATACCACCCGGGTTGGAAATGGCGCTTTCCCCAGTGAGCTTTTGAATGAAACCGGAGAGTACATCAGGAAAACCGGACATGAGTTCGGAGCCACTACCGGCCGGCCCCGCCGTTGCGGATGGCTCGATTTGGTTGCCCTGCGTTATTCATTCATGATCAATGGAATCAATGAAATGGCCCTGACCAAGATCGATGTGCTCAATGATCTCGATGAAATCGGAGTCTGTACGGCTTATGAACTGGATGGTCAGCTGATCCATGAATTCCCGCTTCGGCATGAGGATCTTTCCCGTTGCAAACCCGTTGTGAAATATTTCAAAGGATGGAAAACCGATATTTGCCAGGCAACCAGCTGGTCATCCATTCCGGACACCTGTAAATCCTATGTTGATTTCATAGAAAAGGAAACCGGTGTGAAAGTGAAATTCTTCTCAATCGGACCCAAACGGGAATCCACTCTGATTCTCTAAGAAGGCCAGCCGGTTTCATGCGGACCATTCTCCGCTACTCATCACTGATCAAAGCCGGCCTGGTGGTTGTTGCCATCGGGTTTGCCCTTGCCACGGTTTGGTACACCTCCTCGCTGGTGAACCAGCTTGAAAAAAGACAGCGGCAGGTGGCCGGCATCTGGGCCCGGGCACTTGAAAATCTGGTGTCCGATCAGTCCGGAACCACTGACCTGACCTTCATCTTCGAAGAAATCGTGTCGACCATCGATTTCCCCATCATTGTTACCACCGCAGAAAATGACCCGATCCCTGGTTTTTACCGGAATATAACCGTACCTGCGACTCTTGATTCACTTCAGTCCGATCAGTACCTGCGGGACCTGATCGTCCGATTCGATAAAATCAATCCGCCCATTGATGTTAAACTGGATTCTGTGGTGATTCTTCAACGGATTCACTTCGGCCATTCTGACCTGGTTGAGGAACTGATCTGGTTCCCTTACGTTCAGATTACCTCGGTGACCATTCTCATCTTACTTGGCTATCTGGCATTCAGTCTTATCCGTAAACAGGAGCAGAGTTCTGTATGGGTTGGCATGAGCAAGGAGACGGCTCACCAGCTCGGCACACCGCTCTCGGGATTATTAGCCTGGATGGAGGTGCTGAAGGGCTCTCTGAAAACCGAAGAAGCCAACCAGGTTCTAAAGGATATGCAAACCGATATCGATCGGTTGCTGATGGTTACCGACCGGTTTTCCAAAATCGGCAGTAAACCGGTTCTGACCCCTGTTCCATTAATGGATGAAATCCGGATGGCAGTGGCCTATCTGCAAAAACGGCTGCCGAAATCTGCTGAAGGGGGAGTGATTCTTGAGATCAGCGGTCAGACCTCTCCGGTGGTCAGGGTCAATCGTCTGCTGTTTCAGTGGGCTCTTGAAAATGTCCTTAAGAACGCTGCAGATGCCGGTGCTTCACGGATACAGATCAATCTGATGGCCGATCAGAACCGTGCCATAATTGATGTGACCGACAATGGGAAGGGGATGAGCAGGCAGCAGGCCCGAAACATTTTCAGGCCAGGGTTTACAACAAAACCACGAGGATGGGGAATGGGACTCAGCCTCACGCGCCGGATCATTGAAACCTATCACGGTGGGAAAATTTCGGTGTTTCAGACAGCAGAAGGAATCGGGACCACCATCCGGTTGGTGCTGACGATCAGTCCGGAAAAAACTGGAGAATGAGAATCAACGTCAGTAGGATGGCTCCTACCCACATCAGCCTGGTTTTCATGGTGTCACGGAACTGGGCACAGTCGGCCTGTTCGCTGTTTTGTGTAACGGAGGGATCGTTCAGCCATTGATGAATGGAGGCCTCGAGTGAGGCCGGGACGGGTTTTGGCTTGCACCAGGTTTTCAGAACTTTTTTAACCTGTTCCTCTTCTTCCCAAGCGGCCTGACAAGGGGGACAAACCATCAGATGGGCCTGTAAGGCATTCCATTCATCCTTACCAAGCCGGTTATCCACTCCGGGAGTAATCAGGTCAAGTGCCTCCCGGCAGGAAAGTGAAGAGTGGTGAAACTGGCTGATGGCAATGTCCTTTCACGCTGCATGAAATCCCCGCGATGCAGCATAGTCACTTAAAATCGTTTTGAGCAGATGACGCCCTCTGTGAAGACGGCTGCGAACGGTCCCAACCGGGCAACCGATCATATCAGCGATTTCCTCGTAGGTCATGCTCTGGAGGTCACAGAGAATAACCACAGTTCTGAAATCGGGCGGAAGCTGCTGAAGTGCACGGGTGAGCGTGTCATCCAGCAGATCACTGTACAATTCATTTTCCAGATCAAGCATTTCGAACCGGTCATCTTTTACCGAGTTGAAAAATTCCTTGATCTCGTCATAATCAACCTTACCAGGTTCCTTGCTGGTCTTACGATATTGATTAATGAACGTATTTTTCGTAATTCTGAACAACCACGCCTTGCAGTTTGTTCCCTTTTCGAAGGAGTGAAAAAAGCGGAATGCTTTCATCAGGGATTCCTGAACCAGATCTTCTGCGTCTTCAGGATTGCCAGTCATCCGAAGGGAATAATTGTACAAAACTGAAAGGTGTGGCCTGATTTCGCGTTCAAACTCAAGATGCGGATTGTCGGCCTTTTCAATCATCATTGATTTCAGAAGCGGTGCCATAAAAGTCCTTATCGTCTAAATCGTGCAAATCGTTCATAACAAAGTTGAGTAATTCCACATTGGGAGTCAATCTTTTGAAATTAAAATTCATTCATGTTTCGTGGTTGCGGATTGGAAGGCAGGCCGGATGGATGGTGCTTGGACTGTTCATGGTGTCTGTTTCACACGGTCAGTCGCTGATACTGGAGGGGAAATGCCGCGATGTTAACCAGCGAACGTTGATTCCCTACGTGAATTTCTATGTACCGGCACTCGGGGTGGGTACGGTAAGTGATATCTATGGAAAGTATGTGCTTCAGCTTCAGACGGCCGATACCAGCCTGTCGGTGGTCTTAAGCCACATCGGGTACGAGAAGAAAACGGTCACCATCGGAGCCCTGCTTCAGAATCCGGATGTGGATCTGCGGTCAAGACTGATTCAGTTCAATGAAGTAGAGGTGGTGGGACGACGCGAATCGGGACTTACCGTGAAGGACATCCCACTTGCCATTGCGGTTATGCCCGTCCGTCAGTTTGAAGTGAAAGGATTTCTCGATACCGGCGATATTCTTTCGACCGATCATTCCATCCAGACCACGGAACTGGTCAGCGGCAGAAAAACCATCAGTCTTCGTGGTGGCAATCCGGATGACGTGACGATTATTCATCATGGCTTGCGTCTGAATGGCAATCTCACCTGGCAGGCCGATGTTTCAACCATTGACCTTGCGGATGTGGAACAGCTCGAAATCATAAAAGGAGCACTGACAAGCAGTTACAGTCCGGATGCATTCAGTGGGGTGATTAATATTGTTCCCCGAAAGCACCGGGATTATTCGGTCAAATTCAGGCAATTGCTGGGACCGGAACGGAACGGAGACTGGACCTTCCAGCTACACCGGACCTCGGGTCCCTGGTATGGTTCTGTATCTGCCGGTATGGGAGCCTATCGCCGGGAGTACGAGTCTGATAAGGTGGTTTACCAGTTGCAGAACTCAGATCAGGTTTATTCTGGGATGGCTGGTTATGAGAATCCGGATGGAGTGGTGAAGGACGTGTCGGTTTTTACACAAACCGGATCAAACAAGTATGAAAATGAGCGCAGCGGTGAAGTGGTGGCTACGCGGCTTAACCTGCTAAGTCTCTCAATGGAAACGGCCGGACTGGGGTTCGATCGGGTTGGTCTGATGGCTGGTTATTGGTATCAGACAGATGAACAAAAAATGAAGGTGGCCAATCAGGTCACGGAGCGTCTGGTGGATGATCAATCGTTACAGGCAACGCTGACGGTAACCCGGCCTTTTGGTGGGTTGTTTCTCGATGGGGTCCTCCAGATGGAAAAAGCCTGGCTTCAGACGAGTGACAACCTGCAGTCTCCACCTGGTTTTGTGACCTACAGTCAAAAGGTAGCCATCGGCAGGCAGGGAATCGGGACAGCTGTAATTATCCGCTATCCTTTTGAACAGCCTGCAGACTGGATACACATGGCCGATATCAGTGCTTCATTCCGTTATGATCATGTCAGGGATGATCTGGATCCGGAAACCAAAGGAACAAACGAAGACAAACTGAACAAATCACTTTCCCGAACCTGGAATGCAGGTGTTCTGAAATTGTCTTCCTCCTTTGAGGGGGCTCGTGGTCACCACTACATGAAAGGGTACCTGAACTTTGGACGGACAGTCAAATTTCCCCGCTTGTTATACCAGATCAGTCTTCCATTCGAAAAACCAGACGAAGACCCGGTGACCCATCTCGAACCCGAAGAAATCCAGGGAATGGATGCTGGATTTCTGATAGCCCGGGAGTATCCGGATAACGACCGGTATTCAGGATGGCAGTTGCAGTCATCCTTTTTCAGAACGTACTACCAGAACAAATTCCGCAACCTGGCCGACCCATCCTCACCGGTTCTGTTGTTTGATAATGTGGATCTGGCTGAAATAACCGGCACGGACCAGACTTTATCCCTTTTCTTTTTCCGGAACCGGCTTTCAGTCGATTTGGGATTGTCTCTTTATGATATTTCAGAAAAGGCAGCCTTTCCGTTTAAGTCCGATCTGAAACAAACCGTTGCCCTTACCTGGACTCAGAGCGGATATCAGGTTCAGGGAAGGTGGTTTTATGAAAACGAACAGACCGCGTGGGTAAGAAATGCTGGAACCGGATTCGAGACGATAGAACTGCCACCGTATAACAACATGGATCTTCATGCCTCGAAACAACTCGAATGGAATGATTTCCGGGGAACGGTGGGGCTGAGTGCGCGAAATATTCTGAACAGGCCGGAAACATTTGAAACCCTGATTCTGCGTGACCGGCGTTTTTATATCATTTTTACGGTGCAATACTGATGAGACCCATCATTGTTTTCGGATTAATCGGACTTTTAGGCGGTTGTACCGACAGTTTCCTTGATGGAAGCGACCGCTCTTCAAGGAATGATGGAACCACGCTGACCGGACAGATTCTGCTGGCAGGGGAGCCTTCCCATGAAAACACGTATGTCTATCTGACCGGATTTGATATCTCAACGCGGACTGATGAGTCGGGGAGATTCCGTCTGACCATTCCCATTGGTGGCACATCAACGCAGGCGGGATCCTACGCACTCTATTTTTATAATTCCACCTTTAAGTATGATTCTGCCATTGTTCAATTAATTAATGGCCAGATTCCTCTTCCGCAACAGGATCTTGCCGCCGATGGTTCATTAAAACGCAACCGGACCATGGCCAAACTTGTTGAACTGAGCACGGTCATGTACCCACCGGTCATCATGATCAAAGATGAATTGTTCCGCGAGAAGGAAAATGGAATCGGATACAATGTCTTTAATAACCGTGATACCGCCAATATGGTTGTGACGGCCCGGTTTCTTCAGGGCAGTGAAGGGATTTCTCTCAGGATACCCATTTCGCCGCAAAATAAGATTGCATTTGGGATGGTTCTGCAGAAAAATTCGAACGGAGTGGAGCGGATAAAAAACAACGGCTTTTCGAGGTGGGATGATTTTTTTGGTGGGGCAGGAAAAACCTACACCAATTTGTTTCAGTTTCCGATCACTTCTTACGTGCCATTTGTGGCGCCAACCAATATCTCAAAAGGAGAGTACTATGTCCTTCCAAACCTGTTGGTTCATCAGCCGGGCCTTCCTTCTGCGGTAATTTCCAGTCTGATCAGCTGTCCGATGGACCGGTATCCGACTGCCGACTACCTGAAACTACCGATTAGGTACAGCAGCATCGGGTCGTTTGAGGTCAGGGAGGGTGTAGTAATCTATGAGTAGCTTCCGGTAAGATTCCTGATACCGGTCCAGGTTTCGCAGGATTTTTCCTCTTTGATCGGGGGAAACCGATCCGGTTTTTAAGGTGAAATCGCGCATCCGGTTGGTCTGTTTGGCCGACTGACTTTCCCGTCTTTCCTCGAACTCCCGCTCAATGGTGCTTTTTTGTGAATCGAGCATGCGGCTCAGAATCTTTTGCTGCCGTTCAACCAGTTTACTGTCAATTCCCTTCATCAGATCTTCTGCAACGGCCTCCATCTCTTTTTCCACCGCTGACATGGATCCCGACAGGCCCTGCTGCTGCCCGCCCGATTGTTTCATCAGTTCTGACAGTTGCTGCCGTATCAGTTGTTGCTGGGCGGCCATTTGAGCCAGTCTTTCTTTGCCAGGACCACTGCTGGAAGACTGACCGCTCTCATTTAAAACCTGCTGATTCAACTGTTGCTGCCGGTTGGCCAATTCCCGCATTTCTTCAAAAAACCCTTTTTCACGACTATCCGGACTGGCGCCTCCCTGATTTCCACTCTGTGTATTCATCATGGTTAAAAGGCGGTATACCATTCCATTCATGGTGACACGGGCCCCGGCCCGGTTTTGTTCCCCTGCCGATACCTGGTTGTTCACATACTGATCGCGGGCATTGGCCAGCTGATTGGCGGCCGATTCCAGATCACGGTCGAGTAAGAGACCCAATTGCGGTTCCATTGCTGAAATTGCACGGGAAGAATCCTGAAAAGGTTTCAATGATTGAAGCAACTGATCAGAAAAGGAGGCTCCCCATTTTTTTACATCAGAAGCGGGAGGTTTCTGTCCGGCCAGTTCGGACCATTGGGTTGCCTGAGTCAGCAAACGACGCAATTTCTCAAGAACCACCATGTTCTGATTCTTCTTAAACGATTTCTGAATGTCGGTCGCCTGCTGATTGAGTGACTGCAATTGCTCCGAAAGTTTTTTGCTCTGCTCGGCTGCCTGTTCTTCGTCACCCTTTTTAATGGATTCCGCGGTTTGACGGCTCAGGTTGGTCATGTCCTGTTGTTTCATCTGTTGCCGGGCCTGATCCATTTTTGAGGTTTGGGTAGAGGATTCCTTCAATTCCCTGGCTTGTTTGGTCAGTTCATCCAATGTCCGTTCAAGGTCTTCGATCCGGGAGGTCTGAAGGTCCTGCCGCAAGGCCAGTTTGTCCTCGTTGGCCTCAGGTTTGGACTGTTCATTCCGGATGGATTGTTGCTCCATGGCTGTTTCGAGACTTTTCTGGGTAAACTCTTCGAATTTCTGTTCGAGCTGCAATTGTTTAACGGTCTGGATGGATTTATCGAGCTGTTTGTCGATGGCCTCAGCTGTCATTTCAACCGATTGCAGTGCATTGATCACATCACGCCGGTCGAGCGTGTTCAACTGTTTCGATAGCTGCTCCAGCATGTCGCGAAGTCTGGTGTTATCGGTTTCCTCCAGTAACTTCTGAAGTTCGAGATATTTCTGAAGGGTTTCGGGAGGAAGCACCTGAGATTGATTCAGCTGAGTAAACTGATCATCGGCCTGTTGTTTCAGATTCTCCATTTTTTCATCGAGTTTTTTCTGTTCACTGGCCAGATCATTCAACCGGTTTTGCTCGGTAAAATTGAGAGAACCAGACCGACGCTTGATATCATCAGCCACTTGTTTGGCCTTTTTCTCGAGTTCCTTTGCCTCGGCCCTGAGTTCCTCCATGGTTTCGGTAAGTTGGTTGCTGAGTGAATCGGCCTGGGCAAAGGCTTCTTCCGTTCCGGGTGTTTTGATGGTAAAAACATCGGTCCAGACCAGATGGCCGCCCGGAATCCGGGGATAATGGTCGGTGACTCCCAGCCTGAACTCAATCACATCGCCGGGAAAGACCGATTGCCCCGGAACCTGCCAAACGGGTAAACCCTCGTAAAATTGCTGACCGGCAGATGAAAACACCTGCAGGTCCTGCCTGATCCAGTCCGGTTCCATCAGATCGAGCACGGACCGGATCCGGTATTCTGCAATAAGCCGGTTCAGTCCATAATCATCAGCAAGGCGGACCACCAGGGGAATCCGGAAATCCCGGGTCGTGAGCGCATGCAGCGGAGCAGCCTGAATGACCGGAGGTTCATCCGGAATCAATCCGATCTCGATCCGGGCTGTATCCCGGTTGGACAGATGGTGAATATCGGTCAGCAGAAACCTGAACTGTGCAGGATGAAATAAAGTGGCATTGGTGGAAATATCACCTGAACGGAAAACCGGATTTCCGGGCCAGCCTTTCACCATGCCCGAATCGATATCACCGGTAAATCTGGCCTGAAGGGTAACCAGGCTTCCTTCGGGTATCTGAAGCCGGTTTCCATCGGACTGGGGATGAACAAAAGATCGACCCTGGGTATACCGGGGCGGATGAACGGTCAGTTTCCAACCGGAAACAAAAGGCCGGTCCAGTAAACGGATGGTGTAACTTTCGGACTGAAACCAGGCATTCCCAACCGAATAAACAACCGATTGCTGCAGGTTGGGTCGGATAAAGACCAGATCGCGGTTGTTTGGACTCTTCTCGGTCAGAACCTGCCCGTCTTCGAACCGGATCTGCAGATTGAGTGGTCCGGGGGATCCGGTATACCGGACTCTGATCTGAAGGCTGTCTCCGCGTTCAAGAGCGGTTGATCCGGGAATCACATCCATTTTCAGCCGGGAAAGATGGGTGCTGGGTTTCCAGGGGAACCAGAGGTCATTCCAGCCGGCAGGTGCAAGCCAGGGAAGCATGGCAAGAAAGATCAGGGCAGCCCCCGGTAACAAAAACCGGAATATATCTGGTTTGGCCGGGCGGATAAACGGAAAGTGCGGATCGGGACAGTCGGCCGGGGACAGAAAGAACCGGTTCAGAAACCGGAACCGGTCGTCCTCACCGACACTGGTAAAACGGGCAAGAAGCCATTCCAGGCGCAAAGGCGAAAGGTGTTTCAGATCCTGATGGAGCAAGGAGAATAACCGGACCAGATTGGCGGTCACTCCTGCAAGTCCCGAAATCAGAACCAGTCCGCCAAGTGTGTACCGGACTGTCAGATCGGAAAGCTGATCGTTCAGAAAGAGAACAGCTGCAACAATGAGGATCAGCCACGCAAAAAGGGTATAGGCTGCCAGCCGGTAGGTTCTTACCAGTGCAGTCCGGAAAATGAACCGACGCAGATAGCCGGGAATGGGAAAGCGGGTCATGGTGGTCCGTCTTTACTGACTCAGCGCCCAGACCAGAATATTGGTTCCCATCCGGAGGGCGGCCAGTCGTTTATCGGGCGGATTCTGGTGAACCTCGGGATCTTCCCATCCATCTCCCAGGTCGCATTCGGTGGTGAATAAAAGCACCAGCCGGTTCCCTTCAAATATTCCCCATGCTTCAGGCGCCTTGCCGTCATGCTCATGAATCTTCGGGAGTCCGGAAGGGAAGGCAAACCACGCAGAGAAAAGACCGTACGAGGCAGGTACCGGAACCAGTTCCCGGTCGGGAAACAGTTTTGAAATTTCCTTTCTGAAATAGGGAGCCATTCCGTAGTTATCATCCACATGGAGAAATCCGCCATTCAGAAGGTACCGGCGGAGCGCCTCCCTTTCTGTATCTGAAAAGGAAATGTTTCCGTGTCCGGTGGTATGCAGAACCTGAAAGGTGTAAAGCGTGGGTGACAACGGATCGACCGATTCGACGCGGGGTGAAAGATTCAGCCGGGCCTGGTCGCGTGCAAACTGAACCAGATTGGGCAGACTGGTCGGATTTGCATACCAATCCCCTCCGCCACCGTATTTCAGCAACCCCACCCGGATCTGTGAAAAACCCGCCATGGGTGCACAGATCAGACTGATTCCGGTCAGAAGCGCGAAAAAATGAATCGGCAGTGTTTTGAAAGTGTTCATATCCGGTGCTATCTTTGCAATCCCATTCTGCTCTCGTAGCTCAGCTGGATAGAGCGTTTGCCTCCGGAGCAAAAGGCCAGAGGTTCGAATCCTCTCGAGAGTACTACATAAACCATAAAAAAACAAGTGGTTATGACGAAACGGCTGCCGGTCTGGCGGCCGTTTTTGTTTTTGACCAGCCTCACGGGTTTGGTTCATTCATCGGGTTACTATTTTCCATTTTAACACCATTTCTGCTACTTTTGTCGCTTTCTTTATAACGGGAAACATGAAACCAGCACCAGAACCGAAAACAGACCTGCCATCCCAGCCGGAAACAGAACCGACGAACGAACCTAACCTGGGTTCCGGGGTCCGGATCAGTCTGCATATCAAATATTCCCTGATTTTTGGCGGAATCTTTCTAACTGTCCTGTATTCGATGGTTTCGAATCTGTTCGAAGAAGAAAAGCGGGATCTTGAGCGCCTTTCCCATCAGCAGTTTACAGCCATTTTTAATACCATTGCCCCGAATGCTGCAGAAGCCTTGTCGGTGGGTGAAGCAGACAAGCTGGCGCTGAAAGCCAGTCTGGATGATCTGATCCGGTCGGGAATTCCTGGTCTTGAACGAATCCGGGTAATTAAAGGCAACGGTGAAATTTACCTCGAAGCCGATACAAGCGGAACCCGCGATACCGGTGACCGCATTTCAGAAATTGAGCTGAAGGAATTCGAGGGAAAGTCGAGAAAACCCTTCGTGACCGGTGATCTCGTTTACCTGACCAAAAAGATTGATTATGAGACCGCTGTAAAGACAGTGTTTCTCGGTTACATCCAGCTGTCATATTCTCTGAAGCCCATTAATGACCTGATTGCCGCCAAGCAGAAACAAACGTACCTGACCGGGACCATTGCCTTTCTGATTTCGGTTCTGATTGTCATCGGGGTCACGATGGTACTGGTCCGCCGTATCAAATTGCTTCATGCGGCTACCCGGCAGATTGAAGCGGGAGAGTTTCCGGAAGTACCGGTGAAGGGCAATGATGAGTTGGGTGAGCTGACCCGGTCTTTTAATACCATGACACAGGCGGTAAAAGAACGGCTCATGATGTCGAAGTATGTGTCTGAATCAACCATTGAGGCCATCCGGAAACAGAATCCGATCGATCAGCAGCTTGGCGGTCAGCGGAGTGAACTTTGTTTCTTCTTTTCAGACATCCGTGGTTTCACGGCCTTTTCTGAGAAAAGCGATCCGGATCGGGTGGTCCGTTACCTGAATGACCTTCTGAACCGCCAGGTCGAAATCATCCGCGAGCATCAGGGTGACATTGATAAATTTGTGGGAGATGAGGTCATGGCCGTCTTTAAAGGTGACGGCAAGGAATCGAGAGCAGTCACTGCGGCCATCGGTATTCAGCAGGCCATGAAAGAACTGGCCGACTCTGATTCGGTTTACAAGGAATTGCGGATCGGAATTGGTATTCATTCGGGTGAAGTGGTTTCGGGAAATATCGGAAGTCGTGACCGGATGGATTATACCTCGATTGGTGATACCGTCAATACCAGTGCCAGAATGTGCTCGGCTGCGGCAGCCGGTGAAATATTAATTTCGGAAGTGGTCAGGAAATCAATCGACGTGACCGCCTTCCGGTTGGGAGAACCGTTTTCGGTTCCGATGAAAAACAAAAAAGAACAACTTGTTCTTTACAAGGTGCAGCATGAACAAAATTAATGGTCTTTTTTCTCTGGTTGTTCTGATCGGTTTTGCGGGAACCGGGTGTTCCTCTCTGGATGAACAATGGGGAAAGCAGTTCACCCGTGAACAGAAAATTGCCGTTTCGATGGAACGGGCAGGCAAACGATTTGCAGAAGGGAAACAAAAACTCGATGCAGGTCTGATCAGGCAGGCGACTGAAGAATGGAAATGGATTTTTGAGAACCTGGGACATGATGCTGCGCGGCTGAAACTGGTGGAAGCCAATGAGTTTGTGGAATCTTACCGCACTGAACGGCTCGAACTGGCAGTTAAGGCGCGGGAAAAGAAAAACATTTTCACAGCAGCCGGGTATTACAAACAGGTTCTGCTGCTTGAACCGGGAAATGCTGAAGCGAAGGCTTTCCTCGATTCGAATTCGACTGAAATTCAGAAACGGTTGCAAACCAATCTGGATCTGGCCCGGAAATCGGCCGCATCAGGTGATCAGGTGGCTGCAAAAAGAAGTTATAACCGGGTTCTAGCCTTCGATCCGACCAATGAGCAGGCGCTGAAAGGCCTGGCCTCTCTTCAAAGGCCGGTGAGCAAACCGGTTAAATCGGAGGACAAGGAAGCGTTGTACCGCAAGGGCGTGGAAGCCTATGAAAAGAAAGATTACATGAAGGCATACGAACTGCTCAGTAATCTCGAGGACATGGGTTACAAAGACACCACCTTGTACCTTCAGCGTTCATCCGATAAAATTCAGGCGCTGGGACTCGACGAAACCGGCAACTGATTGTCTTCGGGGATCAGCGGATTCATAACCCGGAACCACAGCGGTGGCACCAGACTGAGAAGCATCATGCCTGGATAGCCGGTGGGCAATTGCGGCGACTCATCGAAATGTCTGAGAATCTGATAGGGCCGGCTGGCCAGATAATGATGATCGGAATGTCTCGATAGCTCAAATAACAGAAGACGGCCGGGCAGATGGTCGGAATTCCAGGAGTGAACCGGCCGGACCCGCTCCCAGTTTCCATCGGGAAGCTGACGTCTCAGCAATCCGTAATGTTCAATGTAATTCACCGTTTCCAGCAGCAGAATCCCAACAAAAGCGGCCACCGAGAACCCAACTAAACCTTCCCACCCCCACGCAGCACCCACCATCACCAATAAACCGGTTTGAATCATCAGCGATCGGATCATCTGGTTCTGAGCCGACAGCACCGGTTCTCCTGATTTTTCAAGACGGCGCTTTTCGAGATTCCAGGCAGACAGCCAGTTTCCGGTTACGGACCGGATCCAAAACCGGAAAACCGTTTCGTTTTTTCGTGCGGTAGCCGGATCGGCCGGTGTTGCAACCCGACGGTGGTGACCCCGGTTATGCTCAAGAGTGAAGTGCATGTAGAGCGAAGTTGCCAGCAGAATCCCCGCCATTACCTGATCGAAAACACGGGTCCGGTGCCCCAGTTCGTGAGCAACATTGATTCCGAAAATTCCGCAAAGCAATCCCATGGAAAGGGTGTGTCCGATCCAGGAAAGCGCAGAGTCAGCCTGGGTGATCTGGTACAGAAAAAGGATCATCAGGCCCACCTGAACCGGCACCACCAGATACAATGCCCATGTATACAACTTCCTGCCGGTCAGCAGCGGCTCATCATCCGGGCGGTGGTTGGTGGTATCTGGTTTCATGCCCAGTTCAATCAGGGGAATGAATCCGAAAGCATAGAAAACCGGAATCAGCGTCAGAATTCCGGCCTGAAAGAACGACCATCCGGCCAGTGCAGGAACCGAAAAAACAAGAAAGTACCGAATGGGTCTCAACACCGAAAGAACCATTTATTTCAATTCGGTTGGCCAGGGATTGACCGGGGAAAATTGTTCAAACCGGGTCGATTTCAGAATGCGGTAACGGATGACCTTGCCCGGCTGATCATAGATTTCCATGGTGGCCAGACTGCCCAGTTCGCGTTCTCTGATGTAGGTGCCGATCACGGGATAGGCTTTGTAAATTCCCATAATGACTGAAAGCCGGCCCTTATACTCAAAGGTTGTTTCGGCAATTGGCTCGCTTTCCAGCCGGATTACATTGAATTTCTCGCGGATGAGCGGAATGAGGGAAGAATCTTTTTCCTCCAGAATGGAACCAGCCACCCAACGGAGTTTTTCTTTCGGTGTGAATTCGGGATTATCAAAATAGATTCCAAAACCTCTGTTGGTTTTGATACTGTCGATCATGAGCAGGGTAAAGAAGACTTTGTTTATGACCTGCGGGGTTTTTGAATAATCACCAAGGTGACTTTCATAGACGAGATAGATGGGGTCACTGGTTTTCTCTGTCAGTGTCATGTCGGCAAACAGGCCATAGTGAATCAGCACGGTAAACAGGGCAGCCAGCAGAATTCCGGCAATGGCGAGAATCAGTTTCACAGGACATCTCCTCTTTTTAGGGCAAAAGTAACCGGATATCATCAAAAATTCAGGTGATTAACGGGTGGAAGACGGTGTTTTTTTGAAAGCGTTTTTGCCGGGGGTTATCTTTAGCCCCTTCATGAAAATCATTTTAGGTGTAGAATCGTCCTGCGATGAAACGAGTGTGGCGGTGGTGGATGGCGGACGGATCCTATCCAATGTCATTTCTTCACAATGGATGCACCGGCAGTTTGGTGGTGTGGTCCCCGAAATTTCGGCCCGGGCCCATCTTAGGCTGATGCCTGAACTGATCCGTGCGGCCCTGGATGAGTCCGGGGTGACCCTTCAGCAGCTCGATGCCATTGCTGTAACAGAGGGACCCGGATTGATGGGTCCGCTGCTTGTCGGCGTTTCCATGGCCAAATCCCTGGCCTTTTCATTGGGAATACCGGTCATTCCGGTTAATCACATTGAAAGTCATTTATATGCGTCGTTCCCCGGAAATGAACCACCTCCTTTCCCCTTCATCGGATTGATTGTGTCTGGCGGACACACCTCACTGGTGGTGGCCCGGGAGGGATTCCGGTATGAGTTACTGGGACAAACCCGTGACGATGCTGCAGGTGAAGCGTTTGATAAAATTGCAAAAGTGCTTGGTCTGGGTTATCCGGGTGGTCCGGTGGTGGATCGTTTGGCGGTCACCGGTTCTTCCGACTGGGTCACCTTTCCCCGGCCGATGATCAACAGTGATGATTTTGATTTCTCCTTTTCAGGACTGAAAACGGCTGTGATTCAATATCTGAAATCCAACCAGGAAACGGCACGCCAGCATCTTCCCGATCTGTGTGCATCGGTTCAGGCAGCCATTACCAGTGTGCTGGTATCGAAAACACTGAAGGCAGTCAGAGAAACCGGAATTAAAACAGTGGTGGTGGCCGGAGGTGTCTCGGCCAATTCAGAACTGCGGAAACGGTTTTCTGATGCAGAGAAGCAACACCACCTCAGGCTTTATCTGCCAACTCCGCTGTTAAGCACCGATAATGCAGCCATGGTTGCTTTGCTGGCCCTGATGAAAGGCCCCGCCTTTGCTGCGCCTCATTACCAATTAACACCCAAACCAACGCTGGCCATACACTGATATGAAACGACTTACCTCTAATTTTTCGACTGCTGAAAAAGTGGTCATTCCCTACATCACACCAGACTACCCGGTAAAGGGAACAACCGAATTACTGATCGCCGGCCTGGAACGTCAGGGGGTCCGCATCATCGAATTGGGAATTCCGTTTTCCGATCCGCTGGCCGATGGACCCACGATTCAGCAAAGTTCCATGGTTGCACTGGCCAATGGCGTGAACCTGGATCGTGTGCTGGAACTGGCCCGATGGACGTATGAAAACACTAAAATCGCCGTGGTCCTGATGGGATATGTGAATCCGATTCTGCGGATGGGAACACGATTGTTTTTCGAAAAAGCGGCGGCTGCCAACGTTCAGGGACTGATTATTCCAGATATTCCCCAGGATGAGGCAGAACCGTTTCTTAAACTGGCCGATGAATTCGGATTGGCCATGATTTTTCTGGTGGCTCCCACCACACGCCCCGAACGGATTTCAAAAATATCGGAGGCCAGTCATTTGTTTTCCTATTGCGTGAGTATGAACGGAGTGACCGGTAATCAGGTACTCGATGCCGGGTTCATGAAGACGACTCTGAATCAGGTACGGCAACACCACCCAAAACCATTTGTGGTCGGATTCGGAATCCGGTCGGCACAGGATGTCAGAGCCGTGCTGAGTGAGGCCAAAGGCGCCGTGATTGGAAGTGCCCTGATTAAAGAACTGGGTGCTGAGACTACGGCAGAAAAAGCAGCTCAGCGCGGATTGAACTGGTTTGCTCCCTTAGCCGGTGTTGCCAATGAGTTCTGATGAAATGGATGCTCTGCGTCAGCAGATTGACGAATTGGACCGGCAACTGGTCAGGATTCTGAACGAACGGGCGCAGTTAGCCAACCAGATTGGCGAAGTGAAAAAACGCCTGAAGCTGCCTGTTTACAATCCGCAGCGCGAAACCGAGGTAATGAAGAATGTAACCGGTCACAATCCGGGACCCTTGCCTGAAGATGCCATCCGGCGGCTGTTTGAACGGATCATTGATGAAACCAGACGCCTCGAACGTGAGCACGTCGAAAAAGCAAAGGAAGACCGTTCATGATCCGACCCTTGTTGTGGGTAGCGGGAGCAGGTCTTGTTCTGGGAATCACCGGTTTCTTCTTGCTTACCGGTCCGGTAAACATGACCGGAAAATCCACGCCGGAAGAAGCGTATTTCAGGATAGAAAAGGGGATGACCTTGCGGCAGGTCGCCCGTGACCTGTACCGCCAGGGATACATTCGTCACGCCCAGGCATTTGTCATTGCTGCCCGGCTGACCGGCCGAACCGAAGATATCAGGGCCGGTTTTTACACCATTCCAGACAACCTGACGGTGCTGGATCTGTTAAACCGGTTTGCTGAAGGAGAAGTAATCACCCGTCAGGTCACCATTCCGGAGGGTCTGACTGCCCGACGGATGGCCGGATTGCTGAAAAAACGCCTGGGCATTGATTCCCTTGAATTCATGCAACTGTTTTCTGACAGGGACCTTCTGAAACGCTACGGAATTCCGGCTCCTACTTTCGAAGGATATCTGCTCCCCGAAACCCATGAGTATCAGTTGGGTGTTTCTGCCTCAGAGGTTTTTACTTCACTGGTTGAAGCTGCACTGAAGGTTTGGGAAGATTCAACGTTAACCGAGGCCCTGACCCGGATGAAAATCACCCGGCATCAGGCCCTGACCATGGCAAGCATTGTGGAAGGGGAAGCCCGTCTTCCTCACGAGCGAACCATTATTTCGGGATTGTACTGGAACCGGATTAAAAGAAACATGCAGCTGCAGGCCGATCCAACCATCCAGTATCTGATTAAGAATGGTCCCAGACGGGTTCTCTACAAGGATCTGGAAGTGGATTCTCCATACAACACATACAAGTACAGGGGGTTGCCACCAGGACCGGTAAATAACCCGGGTCGCGATGCCATCGTGGCTGCACTGAATCCGGACCGTCATGATTTCATTTTTATGGTGGCCGATGGTCATGGGGGTCATGTCTTTACCAGAACCTTGTCGGAGCACGCAGTTGCCAAGGACCGTTATGATAAAATCATGGCTCCCCGCCGGAAAGAACTGAGGAAAAAACAGTGAACAAGGATCGTGATTCGGTAATCGTGGCGGTGACCGGGGCCTCGGGATCCATTTATGCCATGCGGATGATCCGGGCGTTGCTGATGAAGGATTTTCATGTGCATCTGGTTCTGTCTGATTATGCACGGGTGGTGATCAATGAGGAGATGGGAACCAGTTTCGATTTCAGGCAACCCATGGGTGAGCAGATCAGACAGTTATATGCCATTCCGGACCATCTGGGTCAAATCACCGAATATGCAGTGAAAAATCAGGCGGCTGCCATTGCCAGTGGCTCTTTTACCATCAGGGGCATGGTTGTGATCCCTTGCTCCATGAAAACCCTGGCCGGAATTGCCAACGGTTTTTCATCCAATCTGATTGAACGCGCTGCCGATGTGACCTTGAAAGAACGCCGGCGCCTGATCGTAGTTCCGAGGGAAACACCTCTGAATCTCATTCATCTGAAGGCCATGACGGCCCTGACCGAAGCGGGCGGAATCGTTCTCCCGGCCATGCCGGCCTTTTATCAGCAACCCAAAACCATTGATGATCTGGCCGATTTTATTGCGGGCAGGGTGCTGTCTCTGCTGGGTGAGGAACAGTCGTTATACCCCGGATGGAAAGGAAACTGAAGTCATGAAAGTCACGTTCCGGTCCTTCCTTCCTCTCCTGTTTGGTCTGTCTTCCCTGGCCGGACTGGCCTCGTGCGCCAACCAGCAATACCCCGGCGGCGGGCCGGTGGATACCGAAGCGCCAACCATCGAAGCCACCACCATTTTGTCGGGAACCACCCGTTTCACCTCGGACCGCATCGGTTTCCGTTTTTCCGAATACATGGATAAAAACTCCGTACGGAATGCGCTGTTTATTTCACCCTCTGTGGGTCAGGATTTTGAATTGACCTGGAGTGGCCGCGACATGGATCTGCGGTTTAAAAAGCCCCTCAGAGATGGGGTCACCTATGTGGTTACCCTTGGAACCGGGGCAAAAGATTATCGTGCAGGCAACCCCATGGCCCAATCGGTACAACTGGCCTTTTCCACGGGCGAAACCATTGATTCCTCACGAATCAGGGGACAGGCCTGGTCGGCGGCCAATGAAAAACCCGTCAGCGGTGCGTTGGTTCTTGCCTATAACCGGCTGATTAAACCGGAACCCGATCCCTCGGCTGATACGGCCGATTATGTGACTCAGACGGGTGCTGATGGCCGGTTTGAACTTACCTACCTGAAAGAGGGAGAGTATCGGCTCTTTGTCATTACCGACCAGTTCAGGAACGACCGGTGGGATGCCAAAACCGAGGGTATCGGTGTCGGAAGGTCTCCGGTTATCCGCGCCGTGCCATCGCCTGATACCACTTACTCGTTTTATGTTCAGGTGGTCGATCAGTTTTCACCGGTCATGCAGGGCGTGGTTCCCGAATCGCCGGTAATGCTGAAAGTGACCATGAATGAATCCGCCGATTCCGATCCTGATTCCATCCGGTTTTCGCTGATGGATGAAGAGAAACGGTCCTTCCGGGTCCATTCCTGGCTGATCATGCCGGGAAGACAGGATCAGTTTTTGCTGATTACGGATAGCCTGAGGGAAACCTCCTACACCCTGGTTCAGCGGGGAATGTCCGATGAACGGTTGAACCGGTCGGCTGGTGATACCTTTCAGTTTTCCATCGCTTCGGTACCGGCTCCTCCCAAAAGCTTGTTCTCCGTTTTCCCTGCCGATACCCTGGCCTGGGTCGGATCGCAGGAACCGGTGATTCTGACTTTCCGCCGCCCGGTTGCCAACGTGGATTCTCTCCGGGTCACCGGGTATCCGTCAAAATCCCAGCGACCGTCCCCCCGGTTGTTAAAATCATCCATTCGCCAGATTCATCCGCACCAGCTCATGATTCATCCTTCACCGGTTTGGCCTCAGGGATTTCAGATCACCGGATGGCTGAAAACAGCGGCCGATACGGTTGAATTCGGATTCCGGACGGTGGATCCGGAAGAAACGGGCGGTTTGAAAGGTGTGGTCCCGGGTGAAGGGAAAGGAATGCTGGTGGTCATCGATGCACAGACCGGAAAACCAGTCAGGAAAATTGCACTCACGACCGGCTCTTTTCAGGTGAACGGATTGCCGGGCGGCAGATATGTTCTGTCAGGGTTTGATGATCAGAATCAGAATCGGTTGTGGGATTCCGGCGAACCTCTGCCATGGAAGCCGGCCGAATTCAGGTATTTTTATTCAGATACCGTTCGGGTCCGCGCGCGTTGGATGGTGGAAGATATCCGTCTGGACCGGCGGTAATTTCAGACCTTCATCAGGTCAGTCACCTCTTTGGCAACACCAGTGCCGATGGCCACGCCCATTCCCGACATCCTGACGGCCACCCACACATTCCGGTCCACTTCCGCAATAATGGGTGCTTTTTCGGCACCAAATGCCATGATGCCTGACCATTGATACCCGATGGTCACTTCCTTCCCTGGAAGGATGACCGATTTCAGCAGGTGTTTTAACCGGTTCTGAACCAGATCGGTCAGCGCAAAGTCGGTGGTTTCTTCTGCTTTGAAATCCAGATTTCTGCCGCCGCCCAGGAGCAGCCGGCCCCCCACATCCCTGAAATAGTAATATCCATCCTCATAATGAAAGGCTCCGCGGACCTTCAGGCCGGGAATGGGATCGGTGACCAGGACCTGTCCGCGTCCCGGAACCACATCAAGGCTGGGAAGTAGCTGTCTGGTGAAGGCATTGGTGGTGACCAGAATGGTTCCTGCATAAAACCGGCCCCCATCCGACAGAGTGACCACACCAGATTGGACTGATTGAACCGGTGCACCACCCAGAATCATGGCCCCGGACCGGGTGGTTTCCATCCACAGAAAGTGCATCAGTTTTCCGGTATCCAGTTGTCCCTCGGCCTGGTTCTGAATCAGTCCGGTAACACCATTGAATCCGAATGAGGATGCTTGCTCTGTTACCAGCCGGTAGGTGGCGGGAAGTCCGGTGAGTGGCTTCATCAGGTCATTATACCGCGTAAGCTGTTTCTGGCAGTCTGACCATGCTTCCGAATCGGCGGAAGTGAACAGTTCATAACCACCCAGCTCTTCATAATTCATGAGGTCATCGGGTACGGTTTGGCGCAGAAGTTTCAATCCGTTATACCGCTTCCTGACCAGATCCATCATGGGTCCGGTTCCTTCCTTTTCTTCATGGGCGATCAGTTCGGAAAGACTTCCGAAACAGGCAAAACCGGCATTCCGGGTGCTGGCGCCATGCGGCAGGTATCCCCGTTCGAGGATGAGCACTTTCAGTGAAGGGTGGTTACGCAGGAGAAACCGGGCAGACTGCATCCCGATGAGACCGGCGCCAATGATGATCACATCCCAGGAGCGTGCAAAAAATTGATCTTCCCAGTAGGAAAAAGGTGTTTTCATCTTGAAAAGGTAAAGGGGAAACCATCATGAATCAACCAGATGAAATTTTAATTAAAAGTGCCCGGAAATACAGACGGGATGGTCGGAAATTGTGTAAATTCACCATCGACAGGAAACAGGAGAGGTCACCATGAAAATCGTTGATTTCCACTCACATTTTTTCAGCCGGGACTACTTTGAAGGACTGCTCCGGCAAAGTCCGTTGTCTGATAACCGGGCCTATTTCATCCGCCGGATGTCAGAAGATGGAATTGAGTTGCCACCCGAAAACCCCCAGGACCATTTGAATCTGATTATGCAGCAGATGGATACCCACCTGGTCGATCACATGGTGCTGTTTGCCAGTTCGGCCGATGAAATTCCCACTCTGGCCCGGTTGCTTCCCGATAACAATCGGTTTTCCGGATTCGCCATGTTCAATCCGCTGGTGGAAAATGCCTCGGAATCCCTCGATAAATTACACAGCATGGGTTTTAAGGGGTTGGTTTTGTTTCCGGTTCTGCACCGTTACCTGCCTCAGGATCCTGCGCTGGATGCAGTATTCAATGACATTGAGCGGTTGGGATTTGTGGTGACGATTCACTTCGGTATTCTGAAAATCAGACTGCGTGATTTGGCGGGATTGCCAAGGACGTATGGCGGGCAGTTCTCGAATCCGATTAACCTGATCGAAGTGGCCGACCGGTACCCGGGCATACCGTTTATCGTCCCTCATTTCGGAAACGGATTTTTCAGGGAAACGCTGATGCTGGGAGCCAATTCACCCAATATCTGTGTGGACACCAGCAGTTCAAACCGGTGGATCGAGTATCAGTCAACCGATATGGATCTTGCTCAGATATTCAGAAAAACGCGGCATGTGTTCGGGGCGAAGCGGATGTTTTTTGGTACCGACAGCGGAACGTTTCCGCGTGGATACCGGAAGGATGTGCTGGAAAGCCAGTTAAAGGCCATGGCAGCGGCCGGATTTACCCGTGAGGAAATTCATGATGTCATGTGCAACAATGCACGTTGGCTGCTGGGCCTGCCGGTGAAGGAAGAAATGGCTGTTACCCCTTAAACTGGTAACAGCCATCACTCTTATTTTACTCAGTTAAACCGGCGTTTTTTAAACGGACGGTCTCCGCCACCACCACTGCGGGGAGGCGCTGGTTTCTTATCCTGGGCTTCTTCAACCGTAACAGGTCTTCCCTGAAAATCGGCTCCCTGGAAACTGGTCAGAATCCGGTCCCTGAACGCGGCATCGGCTTCGAAAAAGGTATGGGTTTTTCCCAGATCAATCTTTCCGATTTCAATATTCCGTTTGCGGGTGGCCTCGCTGATGATTCCCATCAGCGTACGGGGGTCGAGTCCGTCCACTTTTCCGATGTTGATGAAAAAGCGGGTGAATTCCACATCTCCTGCAGGTTTACGGCGCTCACGGTCTCCTTCACGCGGACGGCTGTGTTCACCTTCCCGGACCCGGTCGCGGGAACCTTCCCGGTGACGGTCCCTTGATCCCTCACGGAATCCATCCCGGCTTCCTGACCGTTCGCCTTCGCGGTAACGGTCTTTTCCGAATCCACCGGGTCCTGCGGCAGGACGACGATCCTGAGAGTCGTGAACATTCAGATCGGGCATGGAAGCGTAGTAATCGTTAAACCGGTTGAATTCCAGCGAGAGGACCTTTTTCAGAAGGGTTTCGCGGTCCAGATGCATCAGTTTATCTTCCAGTTCGGGCATAAACCGTGAAATCTGATCTTCACGGATTTCAGCCTGATGAATTTTATCAATCACCGAGTGGAGCTGATTCAGACAGATATCATAGCCGGTGGGAATGGGTTTCATCGGAATCTGAATTTTCAGAGACCGCTCGAGGAATTTCAGTTTGCCCTTTTCGCGGAAATTCACGATCGAAACCGAAATACCGGTTTTTCCCGCACGACCGGTACGGCCGGCACGGTGAGTGTACACTTCCAGATCGTCTGGCAGGTTGTAGTGAATCACGTGAGTGAGGCTGTGAACATCGAGACCACGGGCGGCCACGTCGGTCGCCACCAGAATACGGATGTGACGGTCACGGAATTTGCCCATCACATAGTCCCGCTGAACCTGTGATAAATCGCCATGAAGTGATTCGGCCGGGTATTTATCCCGCATCAGTTTATCGGCAATGGCCTGGGTTTCAACCTTGGTGCGGCAGAAAACGATTCCGTAGATATCGGGATTGGCATCACAGATCCGTTTCAGAACTTCATAGCGGTCTTTTTCGTGGGTAAGATGGCTCAGGTGCTCAATGGCTGCATTGCCTGTATTGACTTTGCCGGCAGAAACCGTCACCGGTTCTTTCATATAATTTTTGGCGATCCGGGCCACATCGGGAGGCATGGTTGCCGAGAAAAGAAGGGTTTGCCGACCGGCAGGAATAGCCGACAGAATGGCATCGAGTTCTTCCTTGAAGCCCATGTTGAGCATTTCATCTGCTTCGTCGAGAACCAGAATCCGCAAAGAACCGAGTTTGATGATGCCACGGTTGATAAAGTCGACCAAACGGCCCGGGGTGGCAACCAGCACGTTGACGCCGCTGTGAATGGCACGGGCTTGTTTTTCCATGGAGGCCCCGCCGTAAACGGCCAGAACGGAGACACCGGTGGAGTATTTCGAAAAGTTTTCCAGATCGCGGGTGATCTGCAGAGCCAACTCACGGGTCGGACTTAAGATCAGGGCCTGCGGATGCCGGCTCTTTGCATCGAGATGATGAATGATTGGCAGACCGAAGGCTGCGGTTTTACCGGTTCCGGTCTGAGCCAGACCGATGATATCCTCGCTGCCGGCAAGCAGACGCGGAATAACGGTTTCCTGAATAGGTGTCGGGGTTTGAAACCCCATTTCGGTGATGGCCTGTAAAACGGCCTGATCAAGGCCAAAGGCTTGAAAAGAAGACATGCGATGTTTCCCATTGGTTTAAAGTGTAGGCCGGAACCCGTTATTCCTGCCCCAACCAAAAAACCGGGAAACCGGTGTGAAATCAAGAGGAAAAAGAATTCGTAGCCTGTGAAGGGTGCAAAGATAGGTGATCAGGTCCTGCTTTCCTAATGAGGGTTATGAAAATGGCTGGGGAAGGGAAACACCCACGAGTGTGGTGCCGGCCGGTTTGGTAGCAGGAACCCGACTATAACCGCGTCCTTTGCGTTTAAATGCGTTTTAACGCAGAAAGCGCAAAGGTTAAATACAAGAGGACGCAAGGTTTTAATGTTTTCAATACAGAAATCTCAGCGTCTTTTGCGAATTCTTTGCGTCATTGCGTTGAAATGCCTTGATTTCCTTACTTTTTGTGACATTTCTCACAAAAACACCCCCTTGTCCTCTGAATTTCCCTTAATTGAAGTTGCTTTTTTTTTTTTTGATTGTAACATCTTTAAGGCGTCAAAGGAAACCCATGATCCCAAATACCCGATTAATGAAGATACCAGCAGCTCTGTTATTACTTTACCTTTTTTCCTGCGAGCATCCCACAGAACCCAAACCCGACCCGGGACCGGATACGACGAGCCATCATTTTATCTGGCGGGTGGATACGCTGGGTGGAATATTCTCAACTGCAATCAGTATAGAGATCGTCAGTGAAACGGAGGCCTATGTCGGGGGTGAATTTTTTGTATATCCGAATCCAAATGATCTCTCAATAAGTGAGCGGTATAATCTGGCGGTGTGGAATGGTGTTAAGTGGACCTTTGAAAAGGTAAATTTCCAAATAAATGATCAGAGCAAAGATTTTCAGCAGTCTCCAATTAAACAAATCAGGAAAATTGGGGAGAGTTCCTTACTGTTTCTTTCTATTGGAGCAGAATGTGTTTTTAGAAAAAACGGAAAGGATTCATATAAAAATGCAAAATCTCCTGTGAATTACTGTTGGGCACGTTCGGAAACGGATATATATTTTACAGGTTATGGTGGTGCATTTACCCACTATGATGGAGTAAGTTTCAGATCCATTCCGACCGGTGTGACCAATGATTTTGTTGATATATGGGGAGATGAGGAGTCTGTTTGGATTACCAGTGATGATAAATCTTCAACTGCATTTGCATTTGGCGAGTATAGAAATAATAATTTTAGGATGGTTGACAATAATCCAAAGGGAGAAAGCAGGTTTCCGTTTGGATATATTTCTGTTTACAAGCCATCAATAAAATCCCCCTTGTATCTATTAATTCAGGGATTCACATTAGAAGTTAATAGTACGGCTCCTCTAACCTATTCAACAATTCTAAATCATGTGGAGTCGGGGTATTATTTCTATTGGGTGAGAGGCAATGCCCCGAATGATCTCTATCTCGGTGATTGGAATACCCAAAGTTTTGCTCACTTTAACGGTAAAACATGGAAAACCTTTACTGTCAACGGTGAAGGGCAGGAGGCGTTTACCGTTAGGGGGAATTTGATTGGGGGGTGCGGAAACAACAGCAATCTGATTCCACCAAGAGTGTATATGGCAAAAAGATTTTAAAAACCGGGGTGGTGTACCGGACACCACCCCCACCGTGTTTGAAACAGGATACCCGAGTGCAAATCCAGTAACCTGATCACGGAATATTTTCCGGTGCATAACTTTCAGGAGACAATTATGAAAACCGGCAAATTCATCCTCACTCTTTTCCTGCTAATACAAGGTGTGGGGTATGGGCAAACGCTCCGAACAATTAACCTCTCGAACGAATTTCACACCATTTCAAAGAAAGATACCACCTATTTAATTGAAGGCCAACCTAATTGGCAAGGATTTGTTGGAAAAGATCCATATGAGTACACCCGTAGGCTTCATACCGCATTGTTTGTGTTTTCAGGCACTTCAACAAGTACAAGTATTGAAATACTTCGGATAAAAATAAAGTTAAGTAATGTTACGTCAAGTAAAAAGGCATTAGTAAAAATAAGCAATAATTCCAATTCACTTGGGGACTACAAGGCGTGGTATAATGAAATTGCCTCCTTTAGTACATTAGCCACTGTTTCTTCAACAAATGAATTGATTCTTGAAAGGAGTTCGATTCCGTCGGGAATACTAAATCTGTTTGAGGGGATTTCCAATCCGGAAATAGTGATGGGTATTATGAATATTGATGAAAGTAATGCAAGTAATGGGATCAACTTATCACCTGTGAACATTTCTATTGAGTACTATATTACCTATAAGCTGGTCGTAGATATTAAAAAAACAACCTACAATTTCTTCACAACGGATATAAACGCATTTAAGTTGAATTCACAGTATTTTCCATATACACAATCATCATTTACAAGATATTTTAAAGAAAACAGTCCGATTCAAATAGAGGCAAGTAACGTTTTAATCCGGTCTGCTTCTAGTGATACCGCTGCTTTTGATAAAATTACAATGGGGTCAGATACTACAGAACAACTTACCTTCTCATTTATTAAGGGCACAGCCACTCAAAACCTGATTATTCATAACAGTCCGGTAAAAAATATCCGGCCATTTAATGATCTGGTGAATGGAACAGTGGAAACACATATTGCCGGTTCAACATTCAATATTTCTCAAAATGGTATTTTAACAGGTAGTGATATTTCTGGGCAGAAATATATTGTGCCGATTGATAAGACGATCAAAATAGCCACCAATGTCCCTAAGGGTATTGTTTCCGGCGTCCTTTCTGATCACCAGAATTGGGATGGGGCATTTGCTGATTTTCAAAGATTCTTTGAATTGGAAACAAATGCTACAACACCAGTGGTTTCAAATATACATGCCAAACATCATCCAATTTATTCACAGACCATGTTTGTTGCCATTGATGGTGTTTTACAAACGGATATGGGAATTCAATTTAAGGACCCATGGAAGGTGGTAAACGGAATCCGCCCGTGGAACTGGGATTCCTATCTGAGACCCTTTACCCCGGGAACAGGAATTGATACTGAATATGGTGGCTTGTTTAAGGGTGTTTCATATTTTGAGTCAAACCCTGGGTTTGCACATTATAAAGTAAAAACGAATGATTTGATTTCATCAAATGGATTGGAAGGTTACTTTTCCAATTGGGATGGAACTGGCAGTTATTTCTACAATAGGACAAGCTTGGAAACTCCTGTCCGTTTTGATGCTGCCAATGCAGTTGTCACCGCCAACTACAAAGGTCACCTGCGAACAGGCGTCCCGCAAAACACCGATTCAAAAAACCAATACCGGTTAACCAATATGGGCGTTTATACGAATAATCTCATGGTTTACGAATCCATGGGTAAATGCTGGATTGCCTCAACCGGTGACAATGGCGCAAATTGGTCACAGGAAAAACAACTGAGTACCAGCATAGGGGGAAAAAATCCGTCGCTCAGTAATACGATTTATTATTACAACAAACCCATTGCAGTTGCAGCGTGGGTTGATACGGCCGGTGGGGTCTATGATGTTCACCTGCAATCGCTAACCAACCAGGGTGGGTCCGACTATTGGGGATGGGAGTGGACCAACCAACCATCAGTCAGGAATGCGTCCAATCATCTCTCACTGACCCAATTGGTGGGAGAAGACGCGAGGTCAGACGCCCGGCCGGTGGTGTGGCTTTCAAGGGAAGGAGATGATGTCATTCTTACCTGGGCCTTTGAGGGAACAAACAGCGGTATATTGACGGGTCAACTTTGGTTAGATGGAAATGGTGTAAGTTTACCTGAGATTGCAGCGGGTCAACCTTATGTAACTGGCGGGCAAATGTGGGATATGAGTTTGGTCATTTCTTCGTCAGTTAATGACAAATACCCGGTACTCATTTCCTATCCGGCCGCCTATAGTCAACCAGCCCGTCTGGCACTGTACTATCTGGGCACCGGCTATGCAGCAGGGCACCGGATTGTGGAATATGACTACTTAACGACCACAAAACGGGTCCTGGCAACCGCCCCCAATGATTACACCTATCTGTCCCTGTCTGGTGCTTCCAACGAAACCAGTGCCAGTTTCGCTTTGGTTGCTACTGCCCAGGTGAACTATCCCACTACCAGCTATAATACCAACATTTATACAAAACCCACCTATTCAGGCAACAGCCTGCCAACGGTTGCGAAAGTGTACACAAATACGGTTTCACCGGCCATTATGGTTCAGAACACCGCTTCATTTGGTTCACCGGTCTATCAGGTTCACATGACCAATTCGGGAACCAGCACCCGGGTGAAGGCCGATGGTGGGTCATCGATAACAACCATTGCTCCCACTTCCGCCGGTTCCTGGGTAAGTGCACAGGTGCCAGCCGGCATCCGGAAAGCCATGGTGGTCCGCAGTACGACCACCCCTGCCACAATTCAGTATTATTCGGGCAGCGGGTCTCTTACGAAAGCGGGTGATTTTTCAGTTGATGTGCGTGCTTACCGGTATTACACGCTTAAATCGGGTGTGAGCGGCGGGGCGATTCTGGATTTTTCCGGTAGTCGGGTTGAATCGGTCGATTCACTGGAAACGGGTGAGAATCTGGCAGTGATCGAAGTGAGAGAGCCCTCGGTAAACGGGGTGTTGGTTCGCCAGCCCGATAGTCTGGCTGTTCCCCTGTCGGTGGATGTAATCCGGGATGGAGCCTCCATCGCCGCGTATGCGGCTGCTTCGTGGAAGGTGTTGGGTGTGGCCAGTTTTACCGATCTGCAAACCGGCGATCTGCTTCGTTTCCGGCTCGCCGATCCGGCAGTTTCCATTTGGGGATTCGAAGTCTATTCGGTTTGGGAGGAGGGGTTGCAGAAGGACTCTCCGGAAGAGAACCCGGTAACGCAGTTGGATGAATTGAAAGAGGGCATCCGACTCTACCCGAATCCGTTCAATCCGGTGACCACCTTCGAGATCAGTCTGAAGGCACCGCAAACCGTCCGCCTGGCTGTTTACAATCTGCTGGGTCAGCAGGTAAGTGAACTGGTCAGTGGAGAACTGGGAGCTGGTCGTCACTCCTTCCCCTTCAATGGCAGCAACCTGTCCTCTGGGACGTACTTCTACCGGCTGGAAACAGCGGGTGAGGTCAAAACCGGGAAACTTCAGCTACTGAAGTAAAGGACAGATTTCCAACTACAGAACAGCCGGTGCCTGCAACCGGCTGTTTTCCTTCGGGCAGATCATGCTCCGGAGCCCATATCGGGTGGTGAGAAAGGACACAAGGGAAGTTGATCAGGCTTTCTCTTCTGTCCTTTTTTAATTCTCAGACTTTTCTGATTGTTAGTTAAACCAATGAATCTGTAAGATTTTGTGAAACACGGCTTTTGGGTGAAAAAAATCTTATGACCTGCCCGCTTGCAGGTAGTTAGTTGGCTATTTCTTATTTATTCAGTATAAGATACGGAATAAACAAGCCAATGTCTCCTAAAAGTCCGTCAAAGGTGAGAATAGTGCCTTGACAGGCGAATATTCTTCGGCTTATCTTTGAGCCAGTTCTTTCACAAGATCCTTTTCTTATCAAGAATGGCTGAGGGACAGGCCCGATGAAGCCATGACAACCGGCGGGAAACCGAACCGGTGCCAATTCCTGCCCGGGTTAATATAGCCGGGGACAGATAAGGAGAGCGCTGCACTGATCACTCTCCCGACCGGGAATCCGTTGCCGCCTCTTCTTTCTGAAGAAGAGGGGCGGAAGACAAAACCATAAAACAACGGAGTCACCCATGAGTCAATCCCATCGTTTCGAAACCCTCCAGCTTCACGCTGGTCAATCACCCGATCCGGCCACCAATGCACGGGCCGTGCCCATTTATCAGACCACATCCTATGTATTTAATGATTCCGACCATGCAGCCAATCTGTTCGGTCTGCGCGAATTCGGAAACATCTACACCCGTATCATGAATCCGACCACGGATGTCTTTGAAAAACGGATTGCCGCCCTTGAAGGCGGGGTTGCTGGTCTGGCCACTGCTTCCGGGCAGGCGGCCGAGTTTCTTTCCATCATCAATCTGGCACAAGCCGGTGACAACATTGTCTCGACCTCGCATCTGTATGGCGGGACTTACAACCTGTTTAAGGTGACCCTGCCACGGCTGGGCATTCAGGTGAAACTGGTCGATAGAGACGATCCGAACGAAATCATCGATGCCATTGATGATAAAACCAAAGCGCTTTACGTCGAAACCATCGGGAATCCGCGTCTGAACATTCCCGATTTTGAACTGCTGAGCAAACTGGCCCATTCAAAAGGAATTCCGCTGATTGTGGATAATACGTTTGGTGCCGGTGGCTACTTTGTACGCCCGATCGACCATGGTGCCGATGTGGTGGTTCATTCGGCCACCAAGTGGATCGGCGGGCATGGAACCTCCATCGGGGGTGTCATTGTCGATTCCGGCCGGTTCGATTATGGAAACGGCAAGTTCCCCCTGTTCACCGAACCGAATCCGGGTTACCACGGACTGGTGTTTCAGGATGTCTTTGGTCCCAAAGGTCCGTTCGGTAACATCGCCTTTATTATCAGAGCCCGTGTGGAAGGACTGCGTGATATTGGTCCGGCTCTGTCACCATTTAATGCGTTTCAGTTGATTCAGGGGCTGGAAACCCTGTCGCTCCGGGCGGAGCGTCATGCTTCCAATGCGCTGGCCCTGGCTCAATGGCTCGAAAATCATCCCGATGTGGCCTGGGTGAACTATCCGGGTCTTGCCAGTCATCCGCAGCATCATCTGGCGAAGAAGTATCTGCGCAACGGTTACGGCGGTGTGTTAACCTTTGGCCTGAAAGCTGGTTTCGATGCCGCCCGCGGCTTTATTTCGAACGTGAAGCTGGCCAGCCATCTGGCAAACGTGGGCGATGCGAAAACCCTGGTTATCCATCCGACGGCCACCACCCACCAGCAGCTCTCTGAAGCCGAGCAACGGGCCAGCGGGGTCTCCCCCGAACTGATCCGGGTGTCGGTGGGAATTGAACATATCGATGATATCATCGCCGATTTCGATCAGTCCATCCAATTGTGTCTGAAAGGTAAATCGGTCGTCAGCGTATGAAACTCCGTTCCGGATCCCGTCAGCAGATTGTGCTTCCATCGGTAAACCTCAGCGATGGACGGCTGGTTACCAACATTCCCATGGTTTTCGAATCATGGGGAATTGAACCAGCCGGCGGGAGTCCGGTTTTTCTGCTGATTCATGCACTGACCGGTTCCTCCCATGCCAAATCCACCCAGGAAGATCCGACTCCCGGATGGTGGGAAGAATTCCTGGGAACCTCGGGCGAAGCCATTGATCTGACCCGATGTACCGTCATTGCCCCAAATCTTCCGGGAAGTTGCTATGGCTCCTGGGTTCCTGATGAACGGGATGAAATCGGACTTTCCATCGCCGACCAGTCACGTATTCTGGCCGCACTGATTTCTTCCCTCGGGATTTCATCGCTTGATGCGGTCATTGGCGGAAGTCTGGGTGGCATGGTCGCCCTTCAGTTTTGTGCCGATAAACTGATTCCCGTGAAAAAGGCGGTGATCCTGTCTTGTGGCGCCCGTCAATCGGCCTGGGCCAAATCCTGGGGACATCTGGGTTTGTCTGCCTTGAAAAACAGCGTGAATGAGTCGGCCGGACTTGCACTTGCGCGTCAGATTGCCATGCTCAGTTACCGGACTCCGCCCGATTTTGATTCGAAAGACCAGCCGGGTAAAACGGTTCAGCATTATCTGTATTATCAGGGATCCAAATTTGTGAACCGGTTTACGACCCGTTCATACGAGTTGCTCGTCAGGGCCATGGACACTCATTTGGTAACCTCTGTGCTGGATGGAATTGACGGACTGATTATAGGTAATCAGCAGGATTTGCTGTATCCGCTTGCCGATCAGGAGGCGGTCTGTTCACTTTTTCCCGTTCATCGGTTTGTTGTCATCAATTCGGATAAGGGACATGATGCGTTCCTGACCGAGTCGGATGATCTGAATCCGGTCATACGGGATTTTCTTCACGGAACCGCCGATCTGCGGTTAACCGGAACGACCTGAAAGTATAGAAATTTAAAAACCATGAAAAACCAACGGAAATGTATCGGATTGGCTGGCTTCGGAGTGGTAGGCCGCCATGTGTATGAGCAATTAACCACGGTCCACCGGAAACAGTTTTATGTAAAAGCGGTGGCCATTAAACATCCAGACCGGCATCCGGAAACGGATATTCCCTTTACCACCTCACTGGATAGTCTGATCTGGGATTCGGAAATCGAGGTCATCGTCGAGGTGATCGGGGGCATTCAGCCAGCCTATGATTTTATCCGGCAGGCCCTGCTGCATAAAAAATCGGTGGTGACGGCCAATAAATATCTCATTGCCTACCATGGAAATGAACTGAGGAAGCTGGCTGCAGAGCAGGGAGTTCAGTTGTTGTATGAAGCCAGCGTAGGCGGATCCATCCCGATTCTTTCTGCCTTGAATTGCAGTCTGCGGCATCATCAGATCCGCTCGGTGACCGGCATCCTGAATGGTTCGACCAACTTTATTCTCACCGCCCTTTCTTCGCAACCCAACCGGTCAGTGGATGACATCCTTCAGGAAGCCCGGGACAAGGGGTTTTTAGAGGCGGACCCTTCCTTTGACCTGAAAGGCTGGGACATTCAGCAGAAGCTGACCATCATTGCCTGGCATGCCTTTGGCTGCCGTCTGGTGCCTGGTGAAATTCCGGTTCTTTCACTGATGGGATTTTCGGATCCGGACCGGTTTCTCACCCGTTACGGAAGAATCAAATATCTGGCGACGATTTGCAGGGAAGGAGATACCTTGTCGTCGCTGGTGATCCCCACACTGATCGAAGACACCCATCCGTTTATCCGTGTTCAGGATGAGTTTAATGCCATTCTGGTGGATACCGAGTATTCCGGCGGTCAATTGCTGGTTGGAAAGGGTGCTGGCGGACATCCGACCGCCTGTTCTGTTCTGGCCGATCTGATAGCCATCGATCACCGGTTACCCGACGTTGATGAGTCGGTGGACTGGACCATCCGACATGCACAGCCGCTCGGTCAGGTCTATCTTCGGGTAGCTTCCGGAAAGGAAAAACAGGTAATCAGCCGGCTTAAGAAGGAACAGGTGGTTTTCCGGCCGATCGGAAACGATCAGTACGTGGTCCGGTCCATTTCTCTGTCGGTTCTCATGTCACTTCAGACCGATCTGGCGCTTGCAGTTAAACTGCCTTCCCAGCTCTTTATCGAATCCCATCTTACCCAACGGCTTGCTCTTGCTGTCTGAAAACAAAAAAGCCCGGCCAGAGCCGGGCTTTTTTGTATAAGGGATCAGGAAAACCTGATCCCTGCCAGGTCAGAAATTATTTCTTCTTCTTGGTCTTGGCAGCAGCTGCAACGGAGTCAGCAACGCGGGTAGAATCAGCTACGAAAGCAGCGCGGGCAGCAGCAGCTTCTTCAGCAGCCTTAACAGCAGCTACGGAATCAGCAACGCGGGTAGAATCAGCAATGCGCTTTGCAACTTCTTCGGGTGAAGGACCTTTAGGACCGCAAGCAACTGCAACGAGTGACAGAGCAGCAAGAACGAGAGTCAATTTTTTCATGGGTAGTATCCTGAGTTTGAGTGTTTAATGAAACCATAGTTGGAAACCCAACCGGGTACAATCATAGCAAAAATCAGACCATTTAGTCGGTCATTGAATAAAAAGGTGGCATTTTTTTTCTCAATGATCCTGATTTATAGCAGGATCTGGTCTGCTGTGAGCAAAATCACCTGAAGTGTCGAAGGTGCCTGCGTGTTCTGGTTGAATGAGAGAAACGAATGCTGGTTTTTCACAGCACGGCCGCAAACCGGACTGTCTAAAAATTTGTTCACTGTTGACCAGAGTGGTCACCAGAGGAAAAACCAGCCAAAGGCCAATCCGGCCACTATCCGGTACCAGCCAAAGGCCGGAAGACCGATTCTGGAAAGCAGGGAAAGGAATCCCTTAATGGCTGCGATGGCCACCAGAAAGGAGACCACAAATCCGATGGTGAGGGTGACAAAGGTGTCTGAAGTGATCAGTGACCATGATTTCAGCAGGTCATAACCAGTGGCGGCCATCATGACGGGTACGGCCACAATAAATGAAAACTCGGCGGCTGTTTTCTGCCCGAGACCAGAGAAAATTCCGGTGATAATGGTGGCGCCCGACCGCGAAACGCCTGGCCAGAGGGACAGGCATTGGCCCAATCCGATCAGAAAAGCCTGCTTCAGGGAGATCGAATCAAGCGACTCGGTCTTTGGTTTGGGTACGATGTAGGGAAGGGCAACCATTACCAGGCCACCGGCAATGAGGCCAATGACCACTGTTCCGGCCGAAAACAATTCCGATTTGATAAAACCATGAAGCAGAAACCCAGCCACAAGGGCAGGGAAGATGGCAAAAAGAATATGAAGAAGTCCGAGACGCTGATCGGGTAAAAACAAGGAACGGACTGCAGGGAAAGGCGTTCCTGACGGTCTTGAGATTCCGAGCAATTCCATAAAACGGGACCAGTAGAGAACCACAACGGCCAGGATAGCGCCCAGTTGAATGGCGACTTCAAATGTGGCCCAGAATCCGGTCATTTCCTCGCCACCAAACAGGAGGTGGTGGGTCAGAATCAGGTGCCCGGTGGAAGAAACCGGAATAAACTCGGTTAACCCTTCCACAATTCCCAAAATAATTGCAGCTGACCAATCGCTCATTTAACTTTCCTTCCTGTGACCTGCGAAAATACGGACCGACTGAACCTGATGAAAAAAGATGGTAAGGTTTGAGTCATCCTGGCGACTAAGTGATAAAAAGGAATCAACCACATGTTAGCATCCGGAGCCGATCTTTACCTTGCCGATAAATTAAAACAGATGGCCGCAGAGGAAGGGTGCCAGCCAGCAGTGGTTCAGCGTTTCGGGGACTATCTGCGACAGGCACCGGCTGAATCCCTGTTTCCGGTGAATCCGGATGAAATCAGGCAGGTGCTCGGGTTACCTTCCTACTCGGTAACCACTTACTTGCTGAGAGCGGTCCGGCATGGCATTCTCGATCTGGAGTGGAATGCCGTTTGCGGTATGTGCAAAGGAGTAACCCATCATACCCGCTCTCTCGGACATGTTCATGAAACCGGATCCTGCCCCGGTTGTAACGTATCCTTTGAGGTGTCGGTGGATGATAATCTGGAAGTCCATCTGTCGGTTTCTGATAATCTGGCCGACCGTCCAGCCGATCTGGCAAGAATCTCACAGGTGGCCGGACTTTCAGCCAAGGATTTGCTGACCAACAGCTATTTCAGACGTCATTTTTCAGGGCAGGTGGTTGCCGAAGATGCGGGACTTAAAATCAAGAGTGTGACGGTTTTATTTACCGACCTGAAAAAATCAACCGAATTGTATGAATCGATCGGCGATCTGAATGCTTACCGGCTGGTGAGAAGTCATTTTAACATCATGGATCTGTTGATTGAAAACAACAATGGCACCATCGTGAAAACCATCGGCGATGCCGTCATGGCCATATTTCCCAAAATTGAGGACGGTGTGAATGCGGCCATCGATATTCAGAATCACTTTGCCTCTCAGAAGTCCCCGACTCCGCTGGTGGTTAAAATGGGGTTGCACAATGGCCCGGCCCTGGTGGTAAACCTTAACAACCGGATCGACTATTTCGGCGGGACGGTCAATGTGGCTGCACGGGTGCAGGGTCTGAGCAAAGGAGGAGATGTTTTTATTTCCAAATCGGTCTTTGATGACCCCCGTTCCAGACAGCGGCTCAGAGGCATGCCGGCCATTTTTAAATACCGGGCTAAACTGAAGGGGATCCGCGATGACTATTTTGTCTATCAGCTGAACCAGATCCCATCGACCTGAAGGGGGAAGCCTTTCCGACTGATTTTGGTTTTTTTTCATCCGATCCTCACTTATATTAAAGGATTGGATACAGAAAAAAGACCCATTGGAACTAACTGTTTTTCTTAAAGGCCTGCTTATTGGTCTGTTTGTCAGTCTGCCGGTTGGTCCCATCAGTGTGGTGGGAATCAGGCGGATCCTGCTGAAAGGTCCCTTTCACGGTGTGATGACCGGTTTTGGCGCAGCCACAGCGGATAGCATCTACTGTCTGATTGCGGCGGTCGGATTGCAGTTCATTGCCGATCTTCTGCTGGCTTACTCTTTTCAGATGAGTCTGGCTGGCGGAACCTTTCTGGTCATTTTCGGAACGCGGGTGTTATTTACGCATGCACGTATTCCACTGAATGTTCAGGACGATACCACCCGTGAGTCTGGTATCAAACGGTCCTTTTTATATGCCTTCATTCTTGCCTTTACCAACCCGGTTATGATCTTCAGTTTTCTGGCTATTTTTGCCGCTCTGGGGATCGATTCGATCAGTCATTCCCCGGTGAATGTGGCCTTGCTGGTCGGGGGTGTTTTTACCGGGGCCATTTCCTTCTGGCTCGGATTCAGCCAGCTGATCAGTCATTTGCGGACCCGCATCAACCTGGATACCCTTCGCCGGCTGAACCAGATCAGCGGCATCATTCTGTCCATTTTTGGTATTTCCATTATCATTTCAGCTTTTTTCCGGTTCTGAAATATGCTTAAACGACTTCTCATTTTACTGGTGACCGGTCTGGTTGCCCTGGGTGTGTTTTCTTCCTGTAAAATCAGGTTTCAGTCGGCTGAAAACGGACAGGTGGTTTCCGGGAAGACCTGGCACTGGCGTCTGGTCACCACATGGCCTCCTCACTTCCCGATCATGGGTGAAGGACTTGATGAATTTGCCAGACAGGTTGCTGCGATGTCGGGCGGAAGAATGACCATTCAGGTGTTCGGGGCCGGTGAGTTGGTTCCCGCTCTGGAAATTTTTGATGCAGTCAGCCTGGGAACGGCCGAAATGGGTCATGGTGCCTCCTATTACTGGGCCGGAAAGGTACCGGCCGCTCAGTTTTTCTGCACGGTTCCCTTCGGAATGAATGCCCAGCAAATGAATACCTGGCTGACTGAAGGGGGCGGATTGAAATTGTGGACCGACCTCTATGCCCGGTATCATCTGGTTCCTTTTCCGGCAGGAAACACGGGTGTTCAGATGGGAGGCTGGTTTAACAAGCCGATCCGGACCGTGAATGATCTGAAAGGTCTGAAAATCAGGATGCCGGGGCTTGGCGGAAAGGTCATTTCAGGATTGGGAGCGACCGCGGTTCTGGTTCCGGGAAGTGAACTTTATACGAATCTGGAACGCGGGGTGATCGATGCTGCCGAATGGATCGGTCCGTATCATGATTACCTGATGGGCTTTCACCGCATTGCTCGTTACTATTACTATCCTGGCTGGCATGAACCGGGACCCACGCTGGAATTGATGATTAATAAAACGGCCTGGGATGGCCTTCCGCCCGATCTGCAGGCCATTATCCGCAGTGCGGCTGCCAATCTGAATGACTACATGCTGACCCGGTTCGAAGCGCGAAACCGTGACTATCTGGAAAAGATCCGTCAGGAAGGATCTGTTGAGATTCTTCCGTTTCCCGAGGACGTGATGACGGCGCTGCGGTTACAAACAAAACTGGTGCTGGAAAACCTGGTAAAAACCGATCCTGAAGCGGCAAAGGTGTATGAATCGTACCGGAGTTTTCAGGAAAAATCGGTCTCCTGGTCCGAGATGTCCGAAATTCCCTATTATCTGCAGATCGGTCGTCAGTGAATCATTCCGGTCAGGTTGATGATCCGGTAAATATCAATGTCTGTTTCATGGTCGAAGCCTTTTTCCCAAAAGGTCAGACCGCATTTTTCGAGTACCCGTTTGCTGGCAGCATTGCCGGGATGAACCCTTCCGATAATAATCAGCAATCCCAGGTGATTGAACCCATAGTCCAGGCAGGCTTTGGCTGCCTCGGTAGCCAGTCCATGGTTCCAGACGGATTGTTTAAGACGGAACCCGAGATCCACGGCACCACTGTCTGTATGCACCTTCAGTCCGCACCAACCGATGAATTCCCCGGTTTCCTTCAGTTCAACGGCCCACCGACCCATGCCCGTTTCCTGATAGGCTGTGTAGGATTCGAGAAAGGCCCGGGCCGCCTCAACCGATGGAAAAGTCTCGTCGCCGGTCCATTTTATCACCTCTGGGTCGGCATTTAAACTGAACAGGTTCTCTGCATCGTTTACCGTGAGTTCACGGAGCAGCAACCTCGGAGTTTCGAGTTTCCACATGTCAGCCTCCTATCCAGTGAACCAGAGACAGGCTCAGTTCAGGAAAAAGTGCCACCAGTAACAAGACCAGCAACTGAATGGCGATAAAAGGGATGATCCCCCTGTAAAGATGTCCGGTGGTGATGCCGGGAGGAGCCACCCCCTTCAGGTAAAAAAGGGCAAAGCCGAAAGGCGGGGTCAGAAACGAGGTTTGCAGATTGACAGCCAGTAATATCCCGATCCAGGTCAGATCAATACCCATCTGAATGAAAAGGGGTGTCACCACCGGCACAATGATAAAACAGATTTCGATAAAGTCGATAAAAAATCCTGCAATAAACACCGTGATCATAACGATCAGCAGAAAGTGATGGGGTGACAAATCGAAATGGGAAATCAGTCCGGCCAGATACAGATCGCCGCCGGCCCCACGGAAGACCAGCCCGAAGGCAGTGGCGCCGACCAGAATAATCATGACCATGGAGGTCAGCCAGGTGGTTTCCTTCATGACCGCAAGGAGTGTGTCCCGGTTCAGTTTGCCCTGTGACCAGGTCATCAGCGTTGCACCGGCTGCGCCAACGGCCGCCGCCTCGGTGGGTGAGGCAATTCCGGTAAAAATCGAGCCCAGAACGGCCACCATCAAACCGATGGGTGCAGCCAGCGATTTACCCACGCGTTTCCATTTGCCGGATGCTTCAAAGGCGGCCAGTTCGTCGGATGGCATGGCGGGTGCCCATTCCGGCTTGATATGGGCAATGATCAGAATCAGAATAAAGTAAAGGCCCACAATGAGCATTCCCGGAATGAGTGCTCCGATGAACAGGTCACCAATCGATACATTCAGAACACTGCCAAGCAGGACCAGCACAATGCTCGGCGGAATGATCTGACCAAGGGTTCCGGCAGAAACAATGGTTCCTGTGGCCAGTTCTGGTTTGTATCCCCGTTTCAGCATGGTGGGAAGGCTGAGCAGACCCATGGTCACAACGGTGGCACCCACAATGCCGGTTGAGGCAGCCAGCAGAAGCCCCACAAACAGAACGGAAATGGCCAGTCCGCCTTTCAGTTTTCCAAACAGAAGCGCCATGGTTTCAAGCAGGTCATTGGCCAGTCCGGATTTTTCCAGCATAACCCCCATGAAGACAAAGAGGGGAACGGCCAGCATGACGTAATTGGTCATGATTCCCCAGACCCTCAGGGGGAGCAGGTTAAAAAAATCGACCCCAAAGGTAAGTGCGCCAACGATCAGGCTGAGTCCGCCCAGCGAGAAGGCGACCGGGTACCCCAGCATGAGCAGCAGAATCAGAAAGACAAACAAAATCATCGGGTTCAGTTCAATGATCATGTGCAGCCTTTCCGGTAAGGAGTGTGTACAGGCTTCTGAGTCCGGATGAAAGCCCGGCGATGAACAGGAGCATGAATCCGGCCGGAATAGCCGATTTGATCAGCCAGCGTGCGGGTAAGCCGCCGGGGTCGGGAGACGTTTCACCCAGTGACCAGCTGGCATGAATAAAGGGAATGGAAGTGACCACAACCAGCACACAAAAGGGAAGCAGGAGGAGAAAAGTGCCGAGCGTATTCACCAGTGCTTTTTTTCTCGGTGATAAACCGGAATAAAAGATATCGACCCTGACATGGCGGTCCGCCTGATGGGTGTAACCGGCACCGAGGAGAAACAAAAGGGCGAAGAGATGCCATTCCAGTTCGGGAATCCAGGCCGCAGTTTGTGAGGTCAGGTACCGGATGATCACATCGGCAATAATGACAATGACCAGAAACAGGGACAACCAGATGGTCAGCAGTCCTGCCCGGTTTGTGAACCGGTCCAACCGGTCCGATAGGAGGAGTAACCGGTTCATTGGGTGCTTTGTTCCAATATCATGGAATCCGATACCAGACAGATTCCGCCGTAGGATTCAATCATGGGACCAATCGCGGCGGTCAGATCGGGAAGGGAGGTGGAATCAATGGCAAGAATCAGAACATCAACTGCAAAAACATCGGTCACATCGTCAGCGGTGCGGTCAAACAGGGACCCCCTTCCATTTGCATGACGGATATGAGTGTACTGATGAAACCCGGCCGCAGAGAGGTTTCTGATCAGAACCGGCATAATTACCGATCCGATAATGATTTCGACCCGTTTGACTGGTTTCATAAGTACCTCCAGATGGCTTGAATAACGGTGAGGTATAGAGGAATTCCAACGATAATGTTGAAGGGGAAGGTGATGGCCAGTGACATGGTCACATACAATCCGGG
This sequence comes from Bacteroidota bacterium, assembly GCA_013360915.1. NCBI lineage: Bacteria > Pseudomonadati > Bacteroidota > Bacteroidota bacterium. The sequence continues at coordinate 70,437 of JABWAT010000005.1, read as the reverse complement.
GTTGGCTTCGGGAATCGCCAGCCTCAGGGCAGCGGGAACAGCAATATAACTGGCGCTAGCGCTTAAAACTGTGAGGAGAAAGGCAGATGGAATCGACAGATTCAGCATTGCGGAAATGGAGATGGCCAGACAAGCGGCCAGAACCGGGAACCACAGCGAGAAGCCGATCAGGGCAAACCCAGGCCTTTTTCCTTCAAGCAGACGCCGGGCCGCAACCAATCCCATATCGAGAAGAAACAGCATCAGAATCCCATAAAACAAGCCACCCGTAAATGGTTCTGTCATGGTTTTTCCCTTCTCGCCGGTCAGAGCACCAACCGCCAGACTTCCCAGCAGAATAAAAACGGAGCTGTTTAGAAAAGCATCCTTAATCAGGTGACCCCAGCCAAAACCGGCGGGATCGGCGGTTCCTCTCTGAGAGCGTCTGAAAAGAATAACTGCTATGATAATGGCCGGGCTTTCCATCAGAGCCAGTGCCGCAACCCAATGTCCGTCTGGTACCATCTGCTGGGTCGAAAGAAAGGAAATGGCGGTAATGAAGGTGACTGCGCTGACCGAGCCGTAGGTTCCTGCAATGGCTGCGCCGTTGGCAGGTGAAACCCATCGCCTGATGATGAACCAGGCAACGAGGGGAATGCAAGCCGCCAATGCGACCGCCAGAGCCAGTTCTGTAACAATCTGTCCGCTGAGGCCCGTTGCAGAAAGAGAATAGCCGCCCTTCAGGCCGATGGCAATCAGCAGATAGATACTGAGCAGTTTAGGTATCGGTGCCGGAATATCCAGGTCGGACCGCACAACAGCCGCCAGAGCACCCAGAAAGAAAAAGAGAATGGGTGGGCTGACCAGGTTGTTCAGAATGATCTGTATGTCTGGCATCGGATACACCCCTTGTCAACGATTGATTACAGTCATCGGACCAACCCTGTGTTTTTGATGGAATCCTGGCAGGCTGGCTGAATTGGCATAAAGATAGCAGGAAGGATGGGCGGAACTAAAACGGAGCCAATATGCAGACACTCACTACCCTGATCAGAGTCTTCACAGTGTCGGTATTTTTTACAGTCTTTGTGATTGGTTCACTGGTCCGTTGGATGTGAGGATCAGCTTCGGGTCTTCCATTCTTCATACAACACGTGAATCAATCCATCAGAAAGTCCGATCTGAGGCACCAGGATTTCTTTGATGGATCCCCACTTCATGATGGAAAGATAAATGTCACTTGCAGGAAGCACCACGTCGGCGCGGTCTGGCTTGAGGCCTAGTTTCCTGATCAGGTCCTGAGTCGAAAAGCCAGACAGCCAGGAAGCAGTTTCCCTGAATTTTTTAAAGGACAGGGACTCCCCGTCTGACCGTCCGGCCAGCCGGTGGATTTTGTTAATGTTTCCGCCCGAGCCAATGGCAGTCACCTTGCTGAACAGTCCCGTTTGCCGCGTGACCCAGTTTTTCAACCGGGTCCATTCTTCATCAGATACCCGTTCATCGATCAGGCGGATGGTTCCGATATTAAACGATTCAGAGGTAAACTTGACTCCATTTCCGAACAGGGTCAGTTCGGTGCTTCCGCCGCCGACATCAATGTAGAGATACGCCCGGTCACCGGGAAGGGCTTCGGCAATGTGGTTCGAAAAAATGTAATCTGCTTCGGTCTTTCCATCGATGATCTCAATACCGATTCCGGTTTTTTCTCTTATCCGCATGGCAATTTCCAGTCCGTTGCGTGCTTCACGCATGGCAGAGGTTGCGCAGGCTTTGGTGGCTATCGGATCGAACACTCTGATCAGATAAGAAAAGGCCAGCATGGTATTGGTCAGGGCCATTTCCCGGTCCTCTGAAAGCTTGCCTTTCGTAAAGGCATCATCACCGAGGCGCAGAGGCATTCTGACGAGATTGACCTTTTTGACATCAATGGATTGATCGGGATTTTCGTATACGTGGGCAAATAACAGCCTGACTGCATTGGAACCGATGTCAATGGCCGCAAAACGAAGGGGCTCAGAACCCGGAACGGAAGGCCATTCTTCGGGAGCGGGCAGAGAAAAAAGCGACCGGGCCATATCAGTCAGCGGCAGATAAGGTTTTCAGATAGTCGTAAATGGATACCTGAGACCGTATTGGCTTCTCTCCTGCCGGCGTTTCTTTGTAAATATTGGATTGGTGAATATCGAGCAAACGCGCTTTAACCGTATCGGCAAGCTGCAGGTCAATGATGGTGCGGAGTTCCTCCTGAAGGGATTTGTCATAGATAGGAACCGCCACTTCAATCCGCTGATCGAGATTTCGGGTCATCAGATCAGCCGAACTGATGTAACAGACCGGATCATTGTTGTTGCAGAAGAAATAAACCCGGCTGTGTTCGAGAAATTTATCAACAATACTGATGGCTTCGAAATCGGAGGTGTCGGTTTTTTCGGCTGGGACCAGTGAACAGGTTCCCCGGATGATCAGATTTACTTTCACTCCTGTCTTAACCGCCTCGTTAAGAAGAATTACCACATCCTTGTCAACCAGGTTGTTCACCTTCAGAATGATGTAGGCCGGTTTTCCTTCCTGGTGATTTCTGATTTCAGATTTAATGAGTTTCACAAAGGTGGACCGCATGTTGTACGGGCTGACCGCAAGATGTTTGTAACGGATTTTAAACAGCTTGATGTGGTCTTCAAAGGCCTCGAACAACTGGGACACTTCTTCGGTAATTCCTTTATGAGAGGTCAGCAGGCATTTATCGGTATAAATCCGTGCGGTGTCTTCATTATAATTACCTGTTGAAATAGCGGCAAATCGTTTTACATGCCGTCCTTCCTGCCGGGTGATCAGCAGAAGTTTCGAGTGGACTTTGTATGAATTGTCGCGCGGATCTGAATCAGTGCTACGGAACCCGTGAATTACCTTGGCTCCTTCTTCAACCAGCCGGTTCGACCAGTAAATATTGGCTTCCTCATCGAACCGGGCCTGAAGCTCCATGACCACCACCACCCGTTTTCCGTTTTTGACAGCGTTGATGAGAGCATTGACCACATTTGATTTACTGGCCACCCGGTAAAGCGTCATTTTAATGGAGGTTACATTCGGGTCGATCGCGGCTTCTCTGAGCAGGTCAATCACATGATCGAAGGACTGATAGGGAAAATGCAGGACAAGATCTTTGCGCCTGATGGTTTCAATTACCGAAACCCCATGCGGCAGATCGCGGTGTTTTAAAACCGGCGGATAGTGATATCTGAGTTCTGAAGGACCCACCTTGGGGAAGCGGATAAAATCTTTAAAATTGTGATAACGGCCCCCTGGGATGACGGTATCCTTTTTATTCAGATGCAAACGCTTGACGAAATAATTCAGCAGTTCTTCCGGCATGGTTTCATCGTAAATAAACCGGACCGGATTTCCTTTCTGACGTTGTTTGAGACTTTTCTCCAGCTTTTCCACATAACTGGCAACCGCATCGTTATCGAGATCCAATTCTGCATCCCGGGTCATTTTAACTGTGTAGGCAGAGTAGTGGTTGAATCCGAAAATGAAAAATATATCATGCAGACAATACCGGATGATATCATCGAGCAGAATAATCGAGGTACGCTGAGAGGAATCGGGCAGGACAATAAACCGGGGAAGCTGTGAAGGAACCTCAATGAGAGCAAACCGGTTTTTGTTGTGCTTCCGGTGCGAGGAAAGAATGACCGCCAGATAGATGGACCGGTCTTTCAGATACGGAAATTCTTTGATGTCATCAATCATGATCGGGACCAGGGTGGGGTGTACTTCGCTTCGGAAATACTGCTGGACAAACTGGCTCTGATCGTGATTCAGCTGTGTTTCATTGATAATATGAATATGATGCCGTGAAAGTCCCTGAAGGATATCGGCATAGATGGCATTAAACTTTTTGTTTTGCCTGAACATGATCTGTTGAATTTCATCAAGGACCACTTCGGGCTTTTTCCCAACCATTTTTGTGTATCGGTTGGATAGCTTGGACATGCGTTTCAGAACGGCAACACGAACGCGGTAAAACTCATCGAGATTGGATGAAAAGATTCCAAGGAATTTTAAACGTTCAATCAGCGGAACGGAAGGGTCCTCCGCTTCCTGGAGGACCCGTTCGTTAAAAGACAGCCAACTGATTTCCCGTTCTTTAAACAGGTTGTTGACTGTTGGCATCAGACCTGCGGTGCTGGGGTTGCGGCAGGTGCAGGAGCCGGTGCCACTTTCGGTTTACGACCGCGTTTGGCTCCGGTTTTGGTTACTGCCTTTTTAGCTGCTGGCTTCGGACCACGTTTAGCAGGTGCCTTTGCAACGGCTGGTTTTGCAGCCTTGGCAGCCGGTTTACGTCCGCGTTTCGCCGGGGCTTTTGCAACGGCTGGTTTTGCAGCTTTAGCAGCTGGTTTACGTCCGCGTTTTTTGGGAGCAGCATCAGCAGCAGGTTTTGCAGCCTTGGCAGCTGGTTTGCGTCCGCGTTTTTTAGGGGCCGCTGTTGCCTTTTTCTCGGCATCTTTAACAGCTTTCAGAACCTTTTTGAGGAACTGATCGGTAAGGCTCTTTACCTCTTTTTCGATCTTGGACATGGATGACTCTCCTATGTGTTTGGTTAGTGAATACAGGGTCTCGAACAGCAGGTGCTCGATGCGGGACTTCGCTGGCGCGAACTCGGGAAGGTGCTTGACTTTATCGGAGGGGGTGTGAACAAATACAATCGTTCCTGAGCCGGGTTGGATGGAATTCCAGTCTGAACTTTCAAACCGGATTCCCGTGATTCCGCTGGTCGGAAGTGACCAGCCGGATGATCCGGTCAACCAGGTCAGCAGATCACTGATCATCGGATTGTGACCAATGATGATTAACTGTCTGATTTCTGATCTGGTTTGCCTGATCAGATTAATCTGTAACCCGGCATCGCCAGAGTACAATACCTCTGAAATCCTGATTTTTTCTTCGGGGTAGGAAATTGAAGTGCTGATGCGTTGGGCTGTTTCAATGGCACGCTGTGCAGGGCTGGTGAGAATCAGGTCGGGCGAAATGGACAATGATGCCAGGTAGTCACCCGATTTTTCTGCATCCTTTCTGCCTGATTTTGTTAACCGACGTTCCCGGTCAGAAAAAACCAGTTCATCCGATTCTGCTTTTGAGTGGCGGATCAGGATGATCTGAAATTCCGTTGGGGACAGAGGTTTCATATGGGCTGGTGTGGTCCGGTAAGTGATGCTGTCTTTTGGCTGACAGAGATATCCTTCTGACGGATATTAATGGACAAACAGTCTCTTTTCTTTTTCCGGTTGGGGACGGATTTTATTTTTTCTGAACTGACTTTTATAAAAATCTGATTTAAAGTCAACTATTTCTTCAACAAAAATAAAATATAAATTGTTTCAAATTCAATACCCTCAGGAAAAATAGATTTAAAATACTTGCCTTTTCACTGCAAATCTGAGGAATGATGCGGTAAATCACGTTCTGATTTCAGAAAATCCACTGGTATTCAGGCGGATGATCATAATTAAATGATGGAAAAAGGGATGTCGGACAAACAACCACTGCAGTGAAAAAAGGAAAAGGAAGGAACAAGGGCCGCGGTTTGGAGAGAAACAGATCAGGATCGAATGACGTTCAGAGGAGAATGGCCAACCGCAGTTTAATTAATATCCAAGACGGCGCTGCAGACGGTTCCGTGTGTTTTTAAGGGAGTCAGCAAGGCTTTCTGATTTGGGCTGGTCAGTTTCCGTATTGAGGATATCACTTTCAATTTTTCTGATATTCAATTCTGGTTTTGCCTGGTTTTGCTGGTAGAGGGAAACCGCTTTCTCAATTTCCTGAACAAACACTTCCTTGCGGTACGGTTTAATAAAATACCGGTGTATCCGGCCCTGATTGATCAACCGGACGGCAAGGTCGATGTCTTTTATTTCAGTAAGAAGAACCGGCACCACAGAAGGGAAATCATCCCGGATAACCGAAATAAAATCAATGCCATCGGTCTCGCCAATTCTTGCTTCCGAAATGACCACTGCCACCGGATTTGATCTCAGCACCTGATAGGCACGCTCGGCAGAGTTTGCAGTGTGTACAGTAAAACTGGCGCTGAATGTTTCTGAAAAGGAGTGTAACTGCGCTTCACTGCCATCAACAAACAACAGGTGAGGTTTCTGGCGAATGGGTCCGCCGGAAGGAGCGGATCTTGCAGAATCAGATTTGGATCGGGCGAGTTGCACCTGCTGGTAAACCTGGCCAGCGAGGTCGATGGTTTCTTTTAGTTTGTCTACTTTCCACGGTTTCGAAATAAACCGGAAAATATCACCGCTGTTAATGGTTTCGATGACTGCATCAAGATCGGCATAACCGGTGACCAGAATGCGGACGGTTTCGGGATACTTTTCTTTCGAAATTTTCAGCAGGTCGGTCCCGCTCATGCCCGGCATTTTCTGATCGGTGACGATCACGTGAACCGGTGTGGTGGAAAGGATTCCAAGTGCTTCCTGTCCGTTGCTGGCAATGTGAACCCGGTAGAAACGGCTGAAAATGCTCTGAAACGTCGAGCAGACCGCTTCCTCATCATCCACAAAAAGAACCGAAAGTCTTGACATGAAGCCCTGTATTGGTTATCTCTTGGGAATATAGGTAATTTTTTCCCGATTGTCATCTGATTCAGGAATGAACATGATCGGGGATTTGTTTTGCAGGAAAAATGGAGGAAACCATGAAAAAACTGCGGGTTCTGATGCTGGTTGACCATGTTTATGAAGATCTTGAGCTCTGGTATCCGAAATTGAGACTCATCGAAGCCCACGCTGAGGTGGTGGTTGCCGGACCTGAGGCCAGGCATGTTTACGAGGGTAAACACGGCTATCCGTGCAGGTCCGATGTGTCCATTCCATCGGTGAATCCTGATGACTTCGATGCGCTGGTCATCCCGGGTGGATTCGCCCCGGATCAGCTTCGTCGCTCACCCAAAGTAAAAGCCATCACACGACACATGCATGACTCCGGAAAGCTGATTGCTTTTATCTGCCATGCCGGGTGGATTCCCATTTCAGCGGGAATTGTCAGAGGGTACCGGGTTACCTCAACTCCGGGAATTATGGATGACCTGATCAATGCGGGTTGTGAATGGGTCGATGAGGAAGTGGTGGTGGACCGTAATTTCATCACCTCCCGACGGCCCGATGATTTACCGGCCTTTTGCCGTGAAATCATCCGGTATCTGAAACTATGAAGGGGATTCCATCATGCTGTTGACCATATCAAGCAAGTCCTTGACATGATACGGTTTCGGGAGAAATCGGACACTTTTCTCCTTCAGGATTCCATCCAGCAGATCGGTTTGTGAGTATCCGCTCGAGAAAATGACTTTCACGTCGGGAAACTTCTGAATAATTTCAAAGTAACCCTCCACTCCATTCATCTGCGGCATCATAATATCGAGAATGATCAACCGGATTCCCGATCCGTGCTGGTCCATCATCTGAATGGCTTCCAGTCCGTTTCCTGCATGAAGGATATGGTAGTGGTAGTGGGTGAGGATATCCGAAATAAGACCACGGATGGAAGGATCGTCATCCACCACCAGAATGCTGGCTCCTGATCCGTCATGAACAGCCTGAGTATTCTGTGTCTGCACCTCAACTGAATCGGCCGGTTCATTTCCCCCGGCCACATGGGCAGGCAGAAATACCGAAAAGGTCGATCCCTCGCCGGGAGCCGAACGAACCTGAATAAATCCGGAGTGACTCTTCACCACGCCATAGGCCATGGCCAGGCCCAGGCCCGTTCCTTTTCCGACTTCCTTGGTGGTGAAAAACGGTTCGAAAATCCGTTTCCTGACATCCTCTGTCATTCCCATTCCATTGTCGGTTACGGTAATGATGACATATTCTCCGGGGTTGACTTCCGGGATCTGAGGATCGGCAAAAATGGTTTTGCGGAGTGTGGTGATTACAATGGTTCCTTTTCCCCGGACGGCATCTCTTGCATTCACACACAGATTCAGAAAAACCTGCTGTAGCTGAACAGGATCTCCCATGATCAGCGGTAAATCCGCGTCAAAATCAGTCCGGATAGTAACCTGTTTTTCGAAGGTTCGTTCTATAATATGAAGCGTATCCGAAATTATTTTGTTGATCTGTGTCGGAATTTTATTGGCACTGGTACCGCGGGCAAATGCAAGCAGCTGAGAAATCAGGTCGGCTGCGCGGTTTGCAGCCTGTTCGATGGCCGACACGTACCGGAATTGCGGATGGTCAGGATCCATTTGATTGCGGATAAAACTGGCATAGCCCATGATTCCTGACAGGATGTTATTAAAATCATGAGCCATCCCGCCGGCAAGCTGCCCGATCGATTCCATCTTCTGTGATTGAAACAACTGCTGCTGAAACCGGCGCTGTTCGGTGATATCTTTAATCGTTCCCTGCAGATAGAGCACCTCACCATCCTGACCTTTTACCAGGCTGGAGGAATGCAGAACGGTGATTGCGGTGCCATCCTTCCGTTTCATGGTGATTTCAAAATTCTTAACATTGCCGATACGCGAAAGGTTTTTCAGAAAAACATCCCGGTTGGCTTTGTCAATACACAAATCTTCCCAGATATTGACTTTGAACATGTCTGCGGCTGAAGTATACCCGAACATCTGGTAACCGGCCGGATTGATATCCAGAATAAATCCTTCGGTGGAAGCGATGAAAACAGCATCATCTATTTCCTCGAACAGGGACCGATATTTCTTTTCAGAAACCCCGATCTGATTAAACAGCCTGGAATTTTCCATGGCCAGGGCGGCCTGTTCGGCAAAATCACAGGCTATATTGAATTCCCTCTCGGTAAAGTATTTTTCACCAGCCATCCGGTCAACACCGAGGACTCCCACCACCAAGTCCTTGATTTTAAGCGGTATTGAAATCATGGAGGTAAACACTTCATTCTGATCCACCACCTGAAAACGCGGATGTTTTTCCACATCATGAATCATGACGCCCCGGCCGGTTTGTGCCACCCAGCCGGCGATGGAATCACCGGGGCCAAATTGAAGCCTTGGAATAATGGACGTGTCGATTCCGCGGCTTGCCCCAACCGATAACCGGCCCGATTGCGGGTCGAGCAGAAACAGGGCTCCATGACGGGCTTCAATCAGTTCAAGCACTTTTTCAACAATCAGGTCGAGCAATTCTTCCTGCTTCATGGTGGAATTAATGGCCTTGGTAACCTGGACAAGCGATTCGCTGTGCCGGGCCCGTCGTCTGAATTCTTCATGCAGAACGCTGTTCTGAATAGCAGAAATGGAGTGAGTGACCAGCAATTGGATGAGTTCAAAATCATCAGGGGAAAAGGGAACCGGACCGGTGCGGATAACCGAAAAAGCTGCGACATTTTTTCCGGAGACTTTTACCGGAATGGCAATGATGTGTTCTTCACCCGGATCATATCCCGATGGATAAAAACTTTCAGGATCCAGGTGAGAATTATTGATCATCACAATTTCATCGGTCACCACCACACGTCCGGCAATGCCTTGTCCCTCCGGAATCACAAACTGATCGGGATCATATCCTTTCCAGTCAATGGCCCGGCTGGCAAGCGGACGCAGGATTTTACTGCCAGGTTCCTGCCAGTACAAAACAATCAGGTTGTAACGGACCACAGTGGAAAGGGCATCGGTGATGGTTTTAAACACATCATCCAGGCTGAGCGTGTTTAAAAGGGATCGGGCAATATCGAGAAGCCGTCTGCGTTGGGCAGTCATTCGTTCGGCTGCTTCTTCTGCTCCTTTCCGCAGAGTGGCATCCATTATTCTGACAAGAATAAACCGGCTGTTGGCCGTTCGGAATGGTTTGACCGAAATGTCACCCCAGAACAAACTGCCATCAAATGTGCTCAGTCTGACTTCATAAAACTGATTGGGTGCCTGTGGATCGAGCGGAACAGGAACAAGCTGACTGAAGGGCACCGGACCCTGGCTGAAATAGGCTTCGGGCAAATGAAAAAGATCATAGGCCTTCGAATTCACATATCCGATTTCTCCGTTATCTGGATTTAACAGCAACAGGGCCGCATCTGAATCCATAAAAATGGATGAGAAGATTTCGGTGCGAAGACCAAACCGTTCATTGGTGAAGGTTCTCAGATACAGAATCAGGTAAATGCCAATAAAAACAATCAGAACCACCGTTATAAAAATAAATTGATTGGTGGCTGTCTGAGGGGCCAGGGCAGCTCCCGGGACCAGAAAAAGGGTGAGGCCTCCGATGTATACAGTCAGATACCGGAAATTCTGAAAAACGGCACTGGTGAGCATCACAGAAAAAACCAGTCCGGGAAGAAACTGAATTCGGAATCCGTTAATCAGAACGAGATATAATATCCAGGCATTCAGAAAAACCAGAAGAATCGGAAAATAAAAAGCAGCACGGGATTGTATGTACCGGGAAATCAGTGTGCCGGTCAGAAACAGGGTGAAAGCACCGATAAGAAGTAACCGGAGGATAACCGGATTGACACCGGGATTGTCATAACTCTCATGCAGAAGCCAACCAATCAGCAAGACTCCGATTGCAATCGCCGACAGAATCCGGTAGGAATTTAACTGTGAGCGAAATGGTTGTATGGATCCTGACAGGATGTCTGACAGGGATGTTTGGTGGTTTCCCATGTAAGAAAGTAGTAAATTCTGTTAAGTTACAACGTATTATAGTATTGAGAAAGTGCCGGAAGTTTCTGGTTGCTCTGAATAACAAATGAGAGATGGGATGACCATGTTGATGATTCTGACAGGAATTGTGGCATTAATTGCTGCAGGAATGCTGCTTCTTGTGGTTTTCTGGCCATGGCAATTGATCCGTCGGAGCGGGCTGTCCCTGACTCTGATTCAGTTTTATCAGCTTCAGGCAAAAAAATTTCCGGTGACCGCTTACCTGCGTCTTTCTGAGCGGTTCAGAAAAGCGGGTGTCACGGTAACCTGGCCCGATCTGGAGTGGTTTCACCTGAGTGCAGAACAGGAAATTTCCGGCCGGAAGGATGGGAAAAATCAGACCAGCACCCATCTGCTCGCCGATGTGTTGCAGGCCATTGAACTGACTGCAGGAGAGGGGTATATCATGAGTTTCCAGCAGGCCGTGATGCAAGTGCTGAAAGGCAAGAATGGCCGAGAGGTGGCCCGTGATTTTGTTCAACTGATGTGGGTGGCAGAGGGGAAAGCAGGTCGCGCGTGATTGCGGCCGTTTTAGCAGGAGGAAAATCGACCCGCTTCGGCAGAAACAAACTTGCCGAGCCCATTAATGGAACTCCCCTTCTTGAACGGGTATTCGGGCAGATCAGACCTTACGCCACGCAGGTATGGATGATTGGTCAGCAGGATGGACTGGAACCTGGGCCGGACCGGATTCTTTACGATACGCCTGGTTACCCGGGTCCGTTAGGAGGAGTGGTGTCGGTGTTGAAAGAATTCCCATCAGAGCCGGTATTATTTCTTGCTGGTGATTTGCCCTGCCTGTCTGATGAGGGGCTGAAATGGTTCTTGCACTCAGCTGATCCTCTCCGGCTTACCATTCCGGTCACTCAGGAGGGTAACCGGCAGGTCCTTCACAGTCTGTGCCCGGTCACTCAGGCAAAAAAACTCCATTTGATGCTCGAAAGAGGTGATATCCGGTCCCTGGATTATTTTTTCGGTCTGATTGATCCCTTGCTGCTTCCGGTTCCACAGAGCCATTCACGGCATTTTTTAAATCTGAATACACCCGAGGATCTGATCCGTGATATTTAACAGATTCCTTCTGGCTGGTCTTCTGATTCTCACCTCCTGCCACAATCCGTTTGCACCTCCTGTCGGCACAGAATCAGATGCAGGGAACACGGGTACCCGGAACCAGGTCACGATCGAAGGATTTTACGAAGCATTTAAAACTGCCTACCGGATACAGGACACCACCCTCTACGGTCAGTTGCTGGATGATGGCTTTCAGTTTAATTATTATGATTTCGAGCGGGGTATCGATGTGTCCTGGGGCCGTTCTGAGGACATGAAAACCACAGCTGGTCTGTTCAGGAACAGTGAACAGTTGGAACTGGAGTGGAGTTATTTCAGGGATTACCGTGTCGATTCGGTTCAGGCCATTCTCTCGCGGGCATTTACCCTCCGCGTGGTTTTTTCTTCGGTGGATGTCATTCAGGGGGATGGTATTGCCCGATTCCAGCTGGGCCGGCCAACGGCTACCTCTCCCTGGAAACTGGTTCGCTGGACCGATGAGTCAAATTTCTGAAAACCGGTTGCATCGATTCACTGGTTTGTCTAACTTTGCGGTCCCCTCAGGGTTCGGGGCCCTTAGCTCAGTCGGTCAGAGCAGTGGACTCATAATCCATTGGTCGCAGGTTCGAGCCCTGCAGGGCCCACATCAGTTTGTAAAAGGAAGCATTCCCTTCCCGGAGGAGTCGCATAGTTGGTCTAGTGCGCACGCCTGGAAAGTGTGTATACCGAAAGGTATCGTGAGTTCGAATCTCACCTCCTCCGCTAAAAAAACCCGCAAGTTGTTGAATTTCAATGATTTGCGGGTTTTTTATTGCACGTAAAAATCGATGGTTCTCCACGGAGGCAGGAATTTACGATTCCTGTTAATGGTCTCTTTGGGGTGGATTACCGGGAATTCTTTCCGGATAAAACCAAGAAGTCTCCTTTTGCTTCCGGTTTTTCTCTGTCCGTTACTTTGCAGTCAATTTTCACTTAAGGAATGGTTGTTCAATTGAAAAAAGCATTGATTCTGGGTGGTGGAATTCAGGGACTTTCCTCCGCCTTTGCCCTGCTATCAGAAGGATTTTCTGTAACCATTATCGATAAAGCTGCCAGTCTGTTCAACAGGGCCAGCCTTCGGAATGAGGGAAAAATTCACCTCGGCTTTGTCTATGCCAATGATCCGACCGGAAAAACACCGGTTCTCATGCTGCGATCTGCCTTAAGGTTTGCCCCGGGTCTTGATTTACTGACCGGATCCCCGTTTCCCTGGAAATCACTGGTCTCCAATCCGTTTACCTACACCGTGATGACCGATACCATGGTACCGGCCGACCGGTTGTTTGCATGTTATGATCAGCTGGCTCAGGATTATCACCGTGAACTTTCCGATCCTGAACTGAACTATCTGGGTTTCAGGGAACCGGTGTTCTGGGAACCGATTTCATGCCCGGTCGGATTTGCTCCCGACAGGGGACTGGCATGGGCGAAAACCTGTGAACTCGCACTGGATCTGGTTGGATTCCGGACGGAATTATTGACCAGGCTGAACGGGAATGGTGATCGCGTGCAGATCAGGCTGAACGAAAAGGTGATGGAAGTACATGATTCCCCTGCAGGCTTCCGGGTGGTTACGTCTGCTGCTGATGGATCCCTTCAAACCTATGAGTCTGATCTGGTTGTCAATTGTTTGTGGGAAGACCGTATCCGGATTGATCAACAGGTGGGTCTGGTTCCCGATTATCACTGGGTGAATCGCCTGAAATACCGGTTAATGATCAGGTTACCTGACCAATTGCCTGTTCGGGACTCGTTCACTTATGTGCTGGGTGCGTATGGGGACCTGGTTACCTATCCCCATTCTGAATGGTCTTACCTGTCCTGGTACCCGGTGGTGATGAAAGGCTGGAGCAATGATATTTCAACGCCTTCAGACTGGGAAGCAGCCTGCAATGGTCTGACGCCCGAGGAATTCAGAAATCAATTGATTTCCGACGTCTTCGAAGTGTATAAACATCTGGTACCTGGAATTGAAAACTCTCAGGTAGGGCTGGTTGATGCCGGAATTATTTTTTCACGCGGCTCCTACAAGGATATCACCCTTCCTGACAGTGAATTACATGAACGATATGACATCGGTGTTCAGAAAAAAGACGGATATTTCTCCATTTCCACCGGAAAATTCACCAGCGCACCGTATCACGCACTTCAGTTAAAAAAACAACTCGGGTCTGCTCTGGCCGGGAGTCTGGTCTGATGGCTCAATGGCCGATGGTTTCGGTTGGAATTCCCCTGTACCGGTCGGCCCGGTTTTTCGACAATATCTGCCGGAATATCGATGCCATGGACTATCCGAATCTTGAAATTCTCATATCGGACCGTCATGGATTGGATGATACCATTGAACGGCTTGAAGCCCGCTATGCCGGCGATACACGATTCCGGTTTCTGAAATCATCTGATCAGAAGGGATGGATTGATAATTATAACCTGCTGCTGCAGTCTGCAAAAGGCACCTACTTCCGTTGGATTCCTCATGATGATCACTTTCCAGTCTGCAACCTGAAGGAAATGGTTTCAATCCTGGAAACCGATCCGGAAGCAATTGCCGTTTTCGGTCCATCACGGGGTCGGGAACTGGATGGGCAGGTGCTTGCAGGTGAAACGGTGGATTATGCCGGTTTCACTGAGCAGAAAACCTGGTCGCTGGATGTATTTGTTTTCTTCCAGCACTGGCACCTGGCGCTGGGGGCTCTGAAGGCCTTGTTCAGAACAGCCCCGGTTCATGCCGCCGGGCACTATTTCAGGCCGACATGGAAAAAAATGTACACAGAAAGAGTGTGGCTCTCCGGACTGGCTCTCATGGGACGTTTCCGGTGGCTCGATTCTTTTGTATATATCAAAAACAAATGGGATGGAAGTACAACCTCCTCCTGGTCGGTCAACTACCTGAACCTCATATCCATTTATCTGCGCCAGATTCAGGTGGTTTGGTCTGTTTTGGGAATCGGTAAGTGGTCCTTAACCGCAACGGTTTACCTGCTGGCCCTGATGCTCAGAAGTCTGGTGCTGGCAGCGGTTCCGGTACCCTTCAGGAAAAAAATCCGTCCTTTCCCCGGAAAAATCTGGAAAAACCGGTTCGTCCGGTTCCTGTCTGGCTGGAAAATCGGAAGCTCACGCCGTCTGACAGGACCGGTTGTTCATATTTACAACCGGCTTCCGGGTGTTTTATCGGGCACCGTGTGGATTCCTGAGAAAAACCATCCCTCAATCAGTCTGGTGAGGGGTGATCAGGTTTTATCGGTTTGTACGGCTTCCTCCTGGACCAGATTTTCGGTGATGGATGGAACGCATCCGGGGGGATTGGCCGGATTTGCTCTCACGATCCCTGAATCGGGCGATACACAACCACCTTTGGAAATACGGATTGATAACCTGTACTCGCTTCCGATTCCGCAGGCAACGGGTTTTTTTACTCCCCGTCCGATCCTCCCTTCCTGACGGGCCGGTTCGTTTGCAAACTCCGGTCTGCTTCCCGTTCTTTGCCCCCTTTACCTATCGGGAAAAGATATGAAGTCAGGTACGTGGGTCTGTATTTTCCTCATGGCTGCTTCGGGCGTTCTGGCTCAGACCAGAGTGTTTACCGGCGCAACCATCCATCCGGTGAAAGCACCGGTCATACAGAATGGAGTGTTGATTACCGAGGGTGAAACCATTGCGGCCATGGGTGCTGCCGGGACTCTTCAGATTCCTGAGGGAGCCGAAATCATTGATTGCAAAGGCAAGGTCATCATCCCCGGTCTGGTCGATACCCATTCCCATCTCGGACAGGGAGATGGTGGTGACGGAACATCCGCACTGAATCCCGATGTAAGGATTCTCGATTCGGTTGATCCGCAAAGTGACACATTCATGCGGGCCAGGGCAGGAGGAATCACCACCGTTAACGTGATGCCGGGTTCAGGACACCTGATGAGTGGTCAGACGGTTTACCTGAAAATGCGGTTTGGGAAGACCGCAGAAGACTTGCTGATCCACACCGATGACACCCGTACGGTTTACGGCGGAATGAAAATGGCCAATGGAACAAATTCCATGCGGACATCCGGTCCTTTTCCCGGAACCCGTTCAAAAAGTGCAGCCATGATGCGCGACTTGTTTGTCCGTGCTCAGGATTATAAAAAGAAACTGGATCAGGCGGGTAGCGATGCCTCCAAACGTCCGGCCAGAGATTTGCAGATGGAATCCATGCTGGAAATCCTGAATGGAAAACGGATTGTGCATTTTCATACACACCGGCATGATGATATCATGACCGCCATCCGCCTATCTAAAGAATTCCAATTCAAAGTCGTCCTTCATCACGTCTCTGAGGGCTGGATGGTGGCCGGTGAAATTGCCAGGGCCGGTATTCCATCTTCCATTATTGTCATCGACTCGCCCGGCGGTAAACTGGAGGCAGCCAATTTAAGTCCGCGGACCGGGGCCATTCTTGATTCTGCAGGCGCCCGTGTGGCATTTCATACCGATGACCCGATTACCGATTCCAGACTCTTTCTCCGGTCTGCTGCCATGGCTGTCCGGTTCGGCATGAACAGGGAAAAGGCGCTGGAAGGATTAACCATTGCCGGGGCAGAGATGCTGGGACTTGAAAAGAAAGTCGGTTCCCTCGCACCCGGAAAATCAGCCGACCTGGTCATTCTTTCCGGTGACCCGTTCAGTGTTTACACAACGGTGGAACAAACGTGGGTCGAGGGAAAGAAAGTGTTTGACAGGCAGAATCCTGCAGACAAGGCTTATGCCACCGGCGGATATCAGATTTACCGCGATTTGCTGTATGATCATCATGATCTCGGCGGAGGTCATCAATGAAACAATTTTTCTTTTTAACCGGATTGATTTTATTACCTGCCAGTCTGTTTTCGCAGGTTGCCATCCGGGGTGAAATGGTTTACCGGGTCAGCAAACCCCCGGTTTCCAATGGCGTGGTTCTGGTGAATAACGGAAAAATTGAACAGGTCGGCCCGGCCGATTCGGTCTCAATTCCCGCCGGTTACAAGGTGATCAGTGGAAAAGTGGTTACTCCCGGATTTATTGATGCCCGGACGGTTGTCGGACTGACCGGTGTGCTGAACCAGCCCCATGATCAGGATCAGCTTGACCTGACTTCGGCCATTCAACCCGAATTGAGAGCCGTGGATGCCTACAATCCGAAAGATGAACTGGTAAAATGGCTGCAGAGCTTTGGCGTAACCACCATTCACACCGGCCATGCCCCCGGCGCCCTGATTTCAGGACAAACCTTCATTGTGAAGACCCTGGGTGAATCGGCAGATGGAGATCTGATTGATCAGGAAACCATGCAGGCCATCACCGTCGGAAAAGGACCTTCCCGCCATTTTCAATCGCCAGGCACCCGGGCAAAGGCCATTGCCATGCTCAGGGCCGACCTGATCAAAGCCAGAGAATACCGTGAGAAGAAAGCCACTAAAGATCCTTCGAAATATCCGGCGACGGATCTGCGTCTTGAGTCCCTTTCCCGTTTGCTCAGCAGGGAGGACAAGGCCCTGATTTATGCGAACAGTCAGGCTGATATTCAGTCGGCAATCCGGCTTGCACAGGAGTTTAATCTGGATCTGGTGCTGGATGGAGCCGCGGAAGCATGGAAAATGATTCCTGAACTCCGGAAAGCAGGCTGTCCGGTTCTGCTGCAGCCCTCCATGGTTCGCACCATGGGTGATCTAAAGAATTCAACGTTTGAATCGGCCCGGATGCTGGCAGAGGCATCTGTTCCGTTTGCCTTCCAGTCGGGCTATGAAGAATATGTTCCCAAAACCCGTGTGGTTTTGTTTGAGGCCGGGTTATATGCAGCAAACGGATTGGGTCTGGAACGGACCCTGAAGGCCCTGACTCTCGATGCAGCAACCATTCTTGGCATTGGCCACCGGACGGGGAGCCTCGATCCGGGTAAGGATGCCGATGTGGTTGTTCTGACCGGAGATCCGTTCGAATACACCACACGGGTCTGCACCGTTCTGATCAATGGCCGGATCGTCAGCCAGACCTGCTACTAATTTTTCACAACTAACAGGACATCTACATGAAAAGTCATTTCTTTCCCTTCCTGCTACTGACGCTGATTCCGTTGACCGCCTGCGGACAGAATTCCGGCCCGGTATCCATGAAGGATCAGCGCGACAGCATCAGTTATTCCATTGGTCAGGATATGGGAAAAAATTTCAGGGTTAACGAATTTGACCTGAATCCGGAGCTGGTTTCCCGTGGTTTCCAGGATGGTTTTGCAGGTCTGGAAGGGCATCTGACCGAAGAACAAACCGCAGGTCTGATCAGAGCATTTCAGATGATCATGCAGCAGAAACAAATGGAAGCCATGGCAAAACGCGACGAGAAACAGGCAGAGGAAAACGAAAAATTCCTCAACTCCATGGCAAAAAAACCCGGTATTCAGGTGACACCCAGCGGTCTGATGTATAAGATGGTGAAGGAAGGAACGGGGAGGAAGCCGGGATCCGATTCAAAAGTGCGGGTTCATTACCGTGGTACCCTCACCAATGGGCAGGAGTTTGACAGTTCTTATAAACGGGGCGAACCCATCGAATTTTCTTTGGATGGAGTGATTGCCGGCTGGACCGAAGGGATACTGCTTATGAAAGAAGGCGGAAAAATTGAGCTGATTGTCCCTCCAAATCTGGGATATGGCAATCAGGGCAACGGACCAATTCCTCCTGGTTCCATTCTGCTGTTTGAAGTGGAATTGCTCGGAATCGTTCCCTGATTACCAAACGACTGAATCTGCCAGGATTTAGTCGGAAATACATGAAAAGCAGGGTTCTGTCTTCGGCTGCAAGACAGGAAGGCGGACCCTGATTTTTGCCGGAACAACCTTCGCGGGCCGGCAACTTCTTCTCTGGTCAGGACCGGGTGGGCTTTTTGGTAAAAGGCGCGAAGGACAATTCGGCGGCTACCTGAGACCTGAGGTCATCCAGGTTCGATCTCATCACCACCTCACGCGGTACCACGGGTCTGATAAAAATCACAATTTCGCCGGGATAAATCAGCGGGGATTGTTTCGTATTCACATCAGCCATTCCGTAAACAAAAACCGGCAGAATGGGCCTTCCAAATTCCTTTGCCACCTGAAATGGCATGCGTTTCAATTCCATCAGATGACCATCCCGGGACCGTCCTGCCTCCGGATAGATGACAACCTGTTTACTTTCCGAATGGATCCGCAATTGTTCGGCCGATTTGAAACTCTGAACCGGATTGCGCCGGTCGACTGGTAAGTTTCCGATGCGCCGGATGATTTTTCCATACAGAGGATACCGGAAATGCCGGTGATCTTCGAGTCCACACATCGGTACCTTCAGAAATCCGAAAAGCAGCGGAAGATCCAGATAGCTGATGTGGTTCGGCATGATAATAACCTTTTGCCGGTAAAGCGGCTGCAGATTCCCTTTCACAATGACCCGCACACCCAGCAGGCGAAAGAGAATCCGGCAATGTCGCTTTAATGCAATTTCGAACCGGTACGATCGCCTGCTGTGAATCATGAGGTAAAACCAGATCAGCACGGGAATCACATAACCGGGTAGTATCAGAAGATTGAGGAGCGCTCTGAAGGTTCTCATATCCAAAAATGCACCAAACAGTGGTTCGGGTCAATCTGGTTGGCGGTTTCATTCAGGTTGCCAATCCGGACTTCCGCGAACAGACCGTGTATTTTTGTGCATGGCCATCAGAGAACTGAACCGGTGGTACCCCATCGGACCCATCCCGGAATCCATCTGGAACCGTTTCGACCCCGAGGGTCAGCAGTGGCTTTCATCCTTTTTCAGAGACTATCTGGAGGCGGTGGGAAGTTATTGCTTTCAGAAACAGGTGGTGACCATCACCGATGAGTTGTTTGGTCCGCCGGTTCTCGGAATGGTGCTGACCGGTGAAGTGCCGGCGCGCCGGTTAATTCTGATCAGAAAGGCACTGAACGTTCTTACCGGGCATGTTTCCTGGAATGAACTGGTTCCTTCCCGTATTCAGGGATTGGTGAACCGTGAACAGGTGCCGGCTGGCACCGATGATGAAGCGTTGATTTTTCCGCCGGTCCCATGGTTGCTGGATACCATTCACTGGCATGGGTCGGTGATAGATGGCTGGCCTGATCGATGGGCTGGACTCTGGCTTTCCTATTTCCGGTTGCTGACTCACTGGCTTCCTCCCGTGACTTTCCGGTGGAAAGTGATCATCCTGCAACGTGAGCTGGCCACCGGGTTGTCCGAACCGGGGTTGGCACTCATGGTGGAGGACCAGCGGGTGTTTGATGGAGAGTTCAGAGAGTTGGTTTTCCGTCTCAATCTGATTATTGACTGGATCCGGATTCAGGCAGGTGGTGATCAGTTAAATCCGGCCGTGCTGCTGGGTCATCACTGGCCCGGACGTCCATAGTATAGGAGAAAAGAACATGAAACAACTTCCTGTGACCACGTATGGTTACCAATGCGGTCCCATCGTTTACGGATGCATGGGATTGGGCGGTGAGTGGAACGATTCCCCTCTAACCAACGACGATGTGAACAAGGCCCGGGTCGCCACAGAAGCGGCCATTAACGCGGGTATCACGCTGTTTGATCATGCCGATATTTACACCCGTGGAAAAGCTGAGCTGGTGTTTGGCCGGCTGCTGAAGGAAAACCTGGGTCTTCGATCCACCATTTACATCCAGTCGAAATGCGGCATTCACCTGAGTGATGATCCCTGGAAGCCCCACCGGTATGATTTTTCCTACCACCACCTGATCTCATCGGTGGAAAAGAGCCTGACCCGACTGCAAACCGACTATCTGGATTTTCTGCTGCTGCACCGCCCCGATCCGCTGATGGAACCGGATGAAGTGGCCAGAGCCTTCTCGCAACTGCACCGGCAGGGGAAAGTCCGTCATTTCGGAGTCAGCAATTTTACCTGGCAGCAGCTGGATTGGTTGCAGACGGTTGTCGAGCAGCCTCTCATGATCAATCAGGTCGAGCTCAGTCTGGTTCATCATCACTGGCTCGATCTGGGAGTTACCGCCAATCACCGGTCTGCGCAGGGTTCCTCGGCCTTTCATGGTACCATGGAGTATTGTCAGCGAAATAAAATCCAGCTTCAATCCTACGGACCGTTGTCAAAAGGCCTCCTGACCAATGAGAACGCAAGCCCTGAAAATGAATCCTACCGGAAGGTCATCGGCATGATTGGTGAACTGAGCAGGAAATACACGGTCAGCAGGGAAGCCATTGTGCTGGCCTGGCTGCTTCGGCTTCCGGCAGGCATTCAGGCCGTGATCGGAACCACCAATCCGGATCGAATCAGGGCGTGCGCACAGGCCACGCTTCTCGAGTTGTCACGGGAAGAATGGTATGCCCTTTATACGGCGGTAAGGGGAGGGCGTCTGCCTTAAAGAATTCCTTTGGTGGAAGGCAGGCTGGTGCCGTTGATCAGGACAGCTTCCCGGAGAGCGCGGGCAAAGCTTTTGAACAGGGCTTCAGCCTTGTGATGGTCATTTACGCCGTAGAGAACTTCAAGGTGGATGTTTGCCCGCAGGGTATTTCCCATGGCCACAAAAAATTCCCTGATCATTTCGGTGGAGAGGTTCCCGATCTTTTCTCTTTCAAAATGGCAATTAAATACGGTGTAGGCTCTGCCTGACAGATCAATCACACAGCGGGCAAGGGTCTCATCCATCGGTACATAAAACGATCCGTAACGGTTGATCCCGTTCTTCTCTCCAAGAGCCTGATTCAGGGCGGCACCGATGGCCAGTCCGGTATCCTCGACCAGATGATGATCATCGATGTGGATGTCACCATTGGCCTGAATATGAAGATCGATCCCCGAGTGTTTACTGAATTGTTCCAGCATGTGGTCAAAAAAACCAATGCCGGTTCCGACACTGTACCGGCCACTGCCGTCAATAGTCAGTTCGACATGGATCTGGGTTTCGCGGGTATTCCGGTCTATGGTGGCCTGACGCATAAGTGGGGTCCTGAGACTAACTAGTTGGTGTACAAATATCGGTATTCACAACGGGTTTGCCCAATCGTACCTTTGATACATGCGTTTCTGACCGACCGAACCGACGTGCGGCTGCCAGGTTCGTTGACTTTAAAATGACCGGTGGGTAACTTGCAGGTTACCTTAAAATTGATGGCTGTGAAAGACAAACGGACCCCGGAAGATCGCCGGTTACAGGATGAGTTAAAGGCTGGTTGCCAGATTCCGGCACACATTGCCATCATTATGGATGGTAACGGAAGATGGGCCAAAGCGAAGGGTCAGCCACGGGTTACCGGTCACAAGGCGGGTGTTGATTCGGTCCGGGATGCCGTGGAAGCCTGTGCGGAACTCGGAGTTTCCTATCTGACCCTGTATGCCTTCAGTACCGAAAACTGGGGTCGCCCGAAGGATGAAGTCAGCGCCCTGATGAGTCTGCTGATTCACAGTCTGCGGAAAGAACTCCGCACATTGAACGAAAACAAAATAAGGCTCAGAACCATCGGGAATACCAGTGACCTGCCCGAAAAAGTCCGGCTCGAACTGGAACAGACGGTGGAATTGACCCGTCAGAATGACCGGATGACCCTGGTACTGGCTCTGTCCTACAGTGGTCGATGGGATTTGGTGCATGCCTGCCAGCAAATTGCAGCAGGAGTGAAGGCCGGCACCATCCGGCCGGAAGACATTACCTCTGAAACGGTATCGGAAAACCTGTCCACAGCAGGCATTCCTGATCCGGATCTGTTGATAAGAACCAGCGGGGAACTGAGGATTTCCAATTTTCTTCTCTGGCAGTTAGCGTATTCAGAATTTTACATCACCGACTGTTTCTGGCCGGATTTCCGCAGAAACCAGCTGTATGAAGCCATCCGTGCCTTTAACCGCAGGGAACGGCGATTCGGAAAAGTCAGTGAGCAACTAAAGCCGGTATCGGCATAAGGATTTTTTAGTAAACATGACAAACCGGTTGGTTTTTCTCCTCTCCCTGCTGTTGTTTTCCTCCAGCGCATTTGCTCAATTCGGTCAACCCAAACAGGAAATGTTCACCATCGCCGGTATTTCGGTTGAAGGTGCTGTTTTCAGCGATCCGCAGGTCGTGATTTCCAACTCAGGTCTCGCCATCGGTGACCAGGTTTCCATTCCTTCCGATAAATTTTCCAACGCCGTTAAACGCCTGTGGCGTCAGCGACTGTTCAGTGATATCCAGATTCTGGAAGATAAACGGATCGGTGATCAGATTTTTGTGGTGATCAAAATTCAGGAGTACAGCCGGATGGACTCCTGGTCCTTCAAAGGTCTGGATGAACTCGATGAGGATGACCTTAAAAAGGAAATCACTCTGATTAAAGGACAAATGCTGGATCCGGCCACGCTGAAACGGTGGGAAAATCTGATTGTAAACCGGTACGCCAAAGACGGCTATCTGAAAACAACGGTTAAGTTCACCGAAGAACCGATCACCACGGGAAAAGTCAATCTCATTATTGAGGTTGATGAGGGACCGGATGTCTATGTAAAGAAAATCAAATTTCATGGAAATACCGGTTATGAGGATGATGATCTGATTTCTGAATTTAAAGAAACCCGTCAGGATAGCTGGTGGCGGATTTTCGGGGGACCCAAGTTTAAAAAGGACGATTACGAGAAAGACAAAGGTATTCTGAAGGATTTCTATCAGGAACAGGGTTACAAAGATTTCCGTATTATCCGTGACAGTGTTTACTACCATCCCGATAAACCACGGGAATTATTCATCGATATTTTCCTGTACGAGGGAAATAAATATTACGTTCGCAATGTGAACTGGATCGGTAATAAATTGTATTCCGATACCGTCCTGACCGATGTGCTTGGATTTGCTTCCGGCGATGTGTATGACCAGAAAAAACTGAATCAGAACCTGTATTTCACTCAGGAAGGCAAGGACATCGGGTCGCTTTATTACGACCGCGGTTACATGTTTTTCTCGGTGGATAAACAGGAAACTGTAATCGGGCAGGATTCGGTGGATCTGACCTTTACCATTACCGAGGGAAATCAGGTTAATATCGGCCGTGTTCACATCCGCGGAAACACAAAAACCAAGGAAAAAGTAATCCGCCGTGAGTTGTACACGCTTCCTGGCTATACCTTCTCACGCGATGCCATTGTACGTTCCCAGCGTCAGATTTCGGTGCTGAATTTCTTTAATCCGGAAAAAATTGATATCCAGACCCCCATCGTGGATCAGGAAACGGTGGATCTTGTTTACACGGTTGAAGAAAAATCGAGTGATCAGCTGAATCTGAGCGCCGGCTATTCGGCCACTTTTGGTTTTTCGGGTGCAGTGGGTCTCACTTTCACCAATTTTGCCGGTGGTGATTTATTCGAAGGCAGTGCCTGGCGTCCGATCCCAGTTGGGGATGCTCAGCGCCTCTCCCTCGATGCACAGTTTGGTGTCAATAACCGATACAACACCTTCTCCATCTCCTTTCAGGAGCCGTGGTTTCTCGATACACCTACTTCGGTTGGTTTCAGTGTGTATTACACCTACCAGAATATTTATTATCAGCTGATTCAGCGCGGATTTTCTGTCAGTGTCGGCCGCCGCCTGAAATGGCCCGATGACTATTTTTCCGGTAACTGGGTATTTCGTTACCAGAGCAATGATTACAGCGGCGGTTATAATTCCCTCTACTATCTGAGCGGTTTCACCACTCAGTATACACTGACTCAGGTGATTTCAAGAAATAGTTTTGATAATCCGATTTTCCCAAGAAGCGGATCGAACCTGACTTTATACACGGAGCTTGCAGGACCGCCCTTCTTACCCGGAACGGCTACCTACACAAAACATAAATTTTTCCTTGAAGGCTATTCAAGAATTGCCGGTGATCTGGTTCTCTTTCAGTCTTCCCGGTTCGGATTGTTGCACACTACAAAACCCAATGATCTGAGAGCCATTCCCTATCAGGAATATTTTTACATGGGCGGCTCTGGTTTATCAGCCTTCGAAACCGTTTCATTGCGCGGCTATGATGACCGGATGGTTGGTCCTCTGGATGCCAGTGGTATTCCCATTGGTGCCAAATCGTTTTATAAATATTCAGCAGAGTTGCGTTATCCACTTACTTTGAATCCACAGGCCAGTGTTTACTTTCTCACCTTTCTTGATGCAGGTAATGCCTGGCGGACTTTTGATGAAGCAGCCACCTTTGACCTGAAACGATCGGCTGGGGCAGGTGTGCGGATTTTCCTGCCGTTTGTGGGAATGATCGGATTGGATTACGGGTATGGTCTGGATGGAATTGGCACCAACCGGAATCCGAACGGATGGGCCCTCACCTTTTCCTTCGGACAGGGTCAATAATCACGGAGTATCAGCATGAAAAACCGTTTCGTTTTTGTCTTCTCATTTCTGATGTTGTTCCCGTTAACCGGGGCTGCCCAGAGCAAAATCGGCTTCTTTGACAGCAATCTGGTTATGGAAAAATTACCCGAGGTGAAAGACGTTCAGTCCCAGCTGGATATTCTGTCGGATGAATGGCGCCGGGAAATTCAGAAAATGAAAAAAGAACTGGATGAAAAATTTCAGGCATTCCGAACCCAGCAGCTTTTGTATTCTGAAGAAGTCAGACGGAAAAAGGAAGATGAAATCATTGCGATGGAACAAAAAATCGCAGAATTTCAGAATCAGAAATTCGGAGTGAATGGTGAACTCTTCACCAAACAATCCGAACTGATGAAACCCATTCAGAACAGTATTTTTAAAGCAGTGAAACTGGTCGCCGAAGAAGAAAAACTCGACTATGTGTTTGATCGCAGTTCGCAGCTGGCCATTTTTTATGCGAACCCCTCGCTAGATCTTACCGAAGCCATCATTAAGAAAATCCGGGTTACCGGCATCGACAATCAATAAAAGAAAGAACCACCTATGAAAAACAGTCTTGCAATTCTTGCACTGGTTATGCTGGCCGGATTTTCTCAGCCGGTTTCTGCCCAGGTTAAAATCGGGACAGTAAACTCGCAACAGATTCTGGAAAACATTCCCGAAACCAAATCGATCCAGCAGCAAATGCAGAAGCTGCGTGAGGCAGCCGAGAGCGAATTTGCCACCAAGGTTCAGAAGTTTCAGGAAGAAGCCGCCGACTATGAAAGAAAAAAAGAGTTGCTCACCCCGGAAAAACGTAAGCAGACCGAGTCAGAACTGCAATCGAAACAGCAGGAGCTTCAGCAACTGAACCAGTATAAAGTTCAGGAATTGCAGCAAAAGCAGGTTGAACTGACCAAACCAATGGAAGAAAAGGTCATGTCTGCCATCGAAGCTGTTGCCAAAAAAGAAGGGTTAACCCTTGTGCTTGATAAGACTAACAGCATTGCCAATGTGGTGATGTATGCCGATGACAGCCTGGATATTACCTTCAAGGTACTGGACTATCTGAAGACTGCAAAAGCGCCGGCTAAACCCAAGTCTGGCAAATAAGACAGTTTAAAATCTGTTAATAAACGGGCTGCGGAGGGACTGATGTCAACCGTAGCCCTTTGTTATTTAAAGCCATCCGGCCGGATAATGATTTTTTCGGTTGGTTCTTTATTTTAGCATACACACATGCCTGATCAGGCGCCTGAAAAACCGGCTTACCGGGACAGATCACCTGAAAAAAGGCCAATCCGATTGGAGGACATGGTGAAACTTGCAGAATTAGCCGACTTTCTGGGCGGCCGTTTACAGGGGAATCCCGAGCTTGAAGTGACGGGTATCGCCAAAATCGAAGAAGCGGGTGAAGGCCAGATCACCTTTATTTCGAACCCGAAGTACGAAAAGTTTCTGGCAAACACCCGGGCCTCGGCCGTCATCTGTTCCCACGATACCACCATTCCCGAACATGGGCCGGAACACTCCATCCGGGTGGATGATCCCTATTCTGCCTTTCTGTTTACGCTTGAACGGTTTAATCCGCCGGTTTCCTGGTCGGTTCCCGGTATTCATCCCGGCGCCGTTATTGACCGCACTGCCACAGTCGGCAAGGATGTTTTTGTTGGTCCCGGTGTGGTGATTTATGCAGGGGTCAAAATCGGAGACCGTTGCAGGATTCATGCCAATACTGTGATTGGTCCCGGAACCTCTCTGGGCGATGACTGTCTGCTGTATCCCAATGTGACCGTCTATCATCAGGTCCAGATTCATGATCGGGTGATCATTCATGCCGGTGCAGTTATCGGTTCGGATGGATTTGGTTTTGTACCTGGAAAAGACGGTGTTTACCGCAAAATTCCGCAGATGGGCTTTGTGATTCTTGAAAATGATGTGGAAATCGGAGCCAATACCACCATCGATCGTGCAACACTGGGTGCCACAGTGGTTAAACATGGGACCAAACTCGATAATCTGATTCAGATTGCCCACAACGTCAATGTGGGAGAGAATACGGTCATGGCTGCACAGGTGGGCGTGGCTGGTTCGGTGAAAATCGGATCTGGTTGTCAGATCGGCGGGCAGGTCGGAATTGCCGGACATCTTGAAATTGCCAATCAGGTCAATATCGGTGCACAATCGGGAGTGAGTAAATCATTGACCCAGAGCGGGTTTACCTATTTTGGAACACCTGCAAAGCCTGTCAAGGAAGCTTTCCGTCAGGAAGGTGCCATGCGACAGTTGCCTGTCTTGCTTCGGCAGGTTAAGGAGCTGGAAGACAAACTCCATCACCTGGAAGCTAAACTTTCTGAAGGAAAATAAATCGTATGATCGAAAAACAGCGGACCATCAATGGTGATGTAACGATCCGCGGTGTGGGACTTCACACCGGGCATCACACCACACTGACCTTTAAACCGGCCCCTGAAAATTATGGTTACCGGTTTGTTCGGGTCGATTTACCCGGACACCCCGAAGTGCCTGCCGATGTGAACTATGTGGTGGATCTTGCACGCGGAACCACCATTCAGCTTGGAGAGGCCCGGGTTCATACCGTGGAACATGTTCTGGCTTCGCTGGTTGGATTGCAGATCGACAATTGCCGGATCGAACTGGATGGTCCGGAACCACCTGTGATGGATGGGTCGGCCAAACCCATTGTAGATGCCCTGATGACCGTGGGTACCGTTGAACAGCAGGCCATGCGGGATTATCTGGTCATTGATCAGACCATTCAGTATGTCGATGAAACAAAGGGTATTCAGATTGTTGGTCTGCCAAGCGATGATTTCCGTCTGACGGTTATGGTGGATTACAACAACCCAGCGCTTGGAAGTCAGCACACCGGTATGTTCAACATCCGTGAGTTCGTAAATGAATTTGCCTCTGCACGGACTTTTTGTTTTCTCACAGAAGTCGAAATGCTGGCCGAAGCAGGCCTCATTCAGGGTGGCGACATCGACAATGCAGTGGTTATCGTAGACCGGAAAATCAATCCGGAAGAATTGAACCGTTTAAAAGGAAAGCTCGGATTGCAATCTGAGCTGGTTCTGGGAGAAAACGGGATCTTAAATAACAAGGAACTGAGATATAAAAACGAACCGGCCCGGCATAAACTCCTTGACCTGATGGGCGATCTGGCACTCATTGGTGCCCCGCTGAAAGCGCAGGTTCTTGCAGCCCGTCCCGGCCATGCCGCCAACATTGCGTTCGTGAAGGAACTCAGAAAACTGGTCGAAGCCAGAAAGCTGACCAGGAAATTCCAGCATGTTAAAAAAGAAAACATTGTCTTTGATATCCAGGCCATCGAGAAAATCCTTCCCCATCGCTACCCGTTTCTGCTCATTGACCGGATCACCGAGTTTAAGCTTGATGAAAAGATCACAGCCATCAAAAACGTGACCCGGAATGAACCGTTTTTCAATGGGCATTTTCCCGGACATCCGGTAATGCCGGGCGTGCTGATCGTGGAAGCCATGGCACAAGCTGGTGGTATTCTTCTTCTCAACGGAATGGAAAATGTGAATGAAACGCTTGTTTATTTCATGAGCATTGATAATTGTAAATTCCGTAAACCGGTTACGCCGGGTGATCAGTTGGTGATAGAGATCGAAATGGTTTCCCGCAAACGGAAAATCTGCTCTATTAAAGGCAAGGCGTTGGTGGATGGGCAGGTGGTCTGCGAGGCAGACATGATGGCTTCAATAATCGAACGTAATTCCTGAGGAAATTTCAATGTCATCTCAGATACATCCAACAGCCATCGTATCCTCAAAGGCGGTGTTAGGCGAAGGTACCAGCGTGGGCCCTTTTGCCGTCATCGAGGATGATGTGATCATCGGGAAGGATTGTGTGATCGGGAGCAGTACCCTTATCGGTAACGGGGCCCGGCTGGGTGATCAGGTGAAGGTTCATCACGGAGCAGTGGTTTCTACCGCTCCTCAGGATCTGAAATACAAAGGAGAACCTACCATCCTGTCGGTAGGAGACCGGACGGTGATCAGGGAATTCTGTTCATTGAACCGGGGCACCGTTCATTCCAATAAGACCGTAATCGGGTCTGATTGCCTGTTAATGGCCTATGTGCATGTGGCTCATGACAGTGTGGTTGGAAATAAAGTTATCCTTGCAAATGGCGTTCAGGTGGCCGGACATGTGGAAATCCACGAACATGCCATCATCGGCGGAATGACACCGGTTCATCAGTTTACTAAGATTGGCGCTCATGCCATGATCGGGGGCGGATTCCGTGCAACCAAGGATGTTCCTCCTTACGTGCTGGCCGGAAGGGAACCCATGGTGGCGGAAGGACTGAATCTGATCGGACTGCGCCGGCGTGGTTTTTCACGCGAGACGATCGAATCACTGGACACCTGTTTTATGATACTCTACCGCAGGGGACTCAATGTCAGTGATGCGCTGAAAGCCATTGAAGCCGAGGTTCCTGCCAATCCTGAGGTATCTTATTTTGTGCAATTTATCCGCAGTTGTGACCGCGGAATAATCCGGGGACCAAAGTGAGCTCCATCCGATGGATGGAGGAATCGGGTCAAACAGGATTGTTCAATATGGGGGCCGATGCTGCTGCAATCGAGTCCCTGATCAGCGGATTGGGAGAACCCGTTTTCCGCCTTTATAACTGGTCCCCCTGGTGTCTGTCTCTTGGCTATCACCAAAAGCCGGATGAAGTCAATTTTGAGGCCCTCAGAGCCGCCGGGGCCATGGTAGTCAGACGCCCCACTGGCGGAAGAGCCGTGTTTCACGCCAATGAAATTACCTACAGCTGCATTATTCCGCTGGGTGACCACCCGCCGTCCTACTGGTACGAGCGTCTTCATGAAGCCATTCATCTGGCTCTCCTGAAACAGTCCGTTCAAACTGTGCGGACCACTTCATCGGATGAATTCCGTGCCATTTATCAGCAATACCGGAGTGTTCCCTGCTTCATTTCTTCTGCACAGAGTGAGTTGCTGCTGAACGGAAAAAAAGTGGTGGGCAGCGCCCAGCGGCAGTATGGTCCCGTGATACTGCAGCACGGATCGATTCCGGTAGATCACAGCCATGAAGCGGTGATTGATTATCTGAACTGGACTTCCCCCGAAGAAAAGGCATCAGCCAGGGCGGTGCTCGCAAAGAAAGCAACATGTCTTTCAGAGGCGAACCCCGGTTTTTCTATTCCGGTGTTTTATTCCGATCTTCGCAGGCTGTTCGGTGAAGTAACCGGTTTTAAGGTTGAGTCGGGGGACTGGAAACCGGAAGAGCACGAACTGATTGCTCAACTGTCAAAAAAATTCCGGGTGAACCATGAGCATTGAAGGATCGCTTAAAAAAGTAACCACGCAAACCGTCAGAGAAGCCAAGCTGACCGGCACCCGGCTCACCATGCTGACTGCCTATGACTTTACCATGGCCCGTCTGCTCGATCGGGCCGGCATCGATATTTTCCTGGTAGGCGATTCCCTTGGAATGGTGATTGCCGGCTATGAAACCACCCTTCCCGTCACTGTCGACCAGATGATTTATCACTCCAGTGCTGTGGTCCGTGGAACTACCCGAGCGCTGGTGATTACCGATATGCCCTTTATGTCCTATCAGGTAACAGCCGAGGAGGCCCTGATCAACGCAGGACGGATCATGAAGGAATCGGGGGTTTCCGGGGTTAAACTGGAAGGTGGCAAAGCCGTGGCTGCTACCATAAACAAGATTGTGTCGGCTGGTATACCGGTCATGGGTCACCTCGGCCTGACCCCGCAGAGTATTCACCAGTTTGGTTCCTATAAAGTCAGGGCCAAGGAAAAGACGGAAGCCGAACAATTGATATCGGATGCGCGTGCATTGGAAGCGGCCGGTTGTTTTGCAATCGTTTTAGAAAAAGTACCCGCCCAACTGGCCGCACAGGTGACCGCCAGCCTGTCCATTCCGACCATTGGAATCGGTGCCGGACCCTCCTGTGATGGTCAGGTGCTGGTCAGTTATGACATGCTCGGGTTATTCACCGAATTCAAGCCGCGCTTTGCCCGGCGTTATGATGATCTGGGGTCCAGAATCATTGAGTCGGCCCGCCGGTATGCCGATGATGTCCGAAATAAAAAATTCCCTTCAGCAGAAGAAAGTTACTGATTCCGATTATGAATAAACCACGGGTTCTGGTGTGCAATGATGATGGAATCAATGCACCGGGTATTTATGCACTAGCACAGGCGCTGAAAGATCATTTCAATGTAACAGTGGTCGCTCCTGATAAACAAATGTCGGCAGTGGGTCATGCCATCACCATTCAATCTCCCCTGAGAGTTCAGGAACACCGGATCAATGGTGAATTTTTCGGTCATGCGGTTAATGGCACACCGGCAGATTGCGTGAAACTTGCCCTGCGATCCATCATGAAGGAAAAACCCGATCTGATTGTGTCGGGTATTAATCACGGGGCTAATACATCGACTTCAATCATGTATTCCGGAACCGTGTCGGCTGCAACGGAAGGAACGTTTATGGGGATTCCTTCGGTGGCCATTTCCCTGGCAACATTCGGCATCCCCGATTTTGGTCCTGCCGCAGATTTTATTCCCGGGTTCAGTAAGCTGGTCCTGAAAAACCAATTACCGGCCGGCGTTCTCCTGAATGTGAACATTCCCCCGGTGCCAAAATCTGAAATCGCAGGAATCAAAGTCACCAGAATGGGGAATGCGGTCTGGGATGATGACTATGACCGCCGGAAGGATCCGCACAACAACACCTATTACTGGCTGACCGGAAAAATGATCATGGTGGATGATGCCGATGATCAGGATGAAATTGCTGTATTGAATAATTTTATTTCGGTAACCCCGATTCAATTCGATTTAACTTCTTATCAATTTCTGGATGAACTGAAAAAATGGCACCTTTCTTTTTAATCTCGGGTCTGAATGACATCAGACAATGGATTTCCGGTTACATAACCGATGATGTCTGGGCCGATTTTTCCTTTCTGGCTCTTGCGCTGGCCGCTGCCGGTGTGCTGGTACTGGTGGTCAAACTGATTTTTGTGGTGATTGAGCGGTTTATCACCCGCGAAACCGAAACCACCCTTGACGACAAAATTCTTACCCTGATCAGCCAATCCATCGATCAGATCATTTTCATCATTGCCTTCTACCTGTCCTTCGATGAGATCAGGGGACATTTTTCTGAAACCACCCAAAGCGTGCTTATCGGTCTGTCGGTAACCATCTTCTCCTATCTCGTTTGCCGGTTCCTGGTGAAATTGTTCGATATTATCATGCAATGGTATGTGGAATCGATTGCTTCAAAAACCGAAACGTCGGTTGATGAGGAATTTGCTCCATTGGTGGAGCGACTTGTTAAAATCGTCATATACGTGGGCGGCGTGGCCTTCGTCCTGAATTATTTCCAGATTGATCTTACGGGTCTGGCCATTTTTGCCGGGGCTGTTTCATTTGCAGTCGGATTTGCCTCTCAGGATACCTTGTCGAACATGATTGCCGGATTTGTGATCATGATTGATCGTCCATTCCGGGTGGGAGACCGCGTACGGCTGGTGGCAAGTGGTCTGGTCGGGGATGTTATTCATATCGGGCTTCGGTCCACCAAGATTCTGAATTTTGAGAACCACACGGTTATTATTCCCAATGCAGAGATTGCAAAAAGTCAGGTGATCAATTACAGTTACCCAGATCCGGCTGCCCGGGTCAAGATTGATGTGATTGTGGCAAGCGGAACCGATCTGGAAAAGGTCAAGTTATTACTGGAAACCACCGCGGCTGCACATCCGGAAATTATGAAAGACCCGGTTCCGAGATGTTATTTTCTCGAGTTTCAGGAGAATGGGTTGTTGCTGACTGTAATCAGCCGGGTTGCTAACTACCGCGATGAATTCCGCGTGGCCGAAGAATTGCGTGTTCAGATCAATGAAGCACTCCGGTCGGCTGGTGTGGTCGTTCCCTATCCGCAGCGGGTGGTTCATTTTCAGGGAAAACTTCCTTCCTGACAGGTAACAAATTAACGTCCGGATCGTATACCGGACATTTTCTGGAGATTCTGGAATGTCGGATGCCCAAAATACCGATCTGTCTTTTCTTAAAATGAACCGTGAGGCACGGGAGCCGGACCAACCCAAACGCCGGCCCCTGCTTGTGGGGGGATTGGCCATAGCCATTGTACTGATTGTGGTGGGTCTGATCTGGCTGCTGACGGGCGGTGAAACAGCCGGTAAAACCGAAACCGGACTGGCGGTTCTGACGACGCCGGCCCAGGAAAACACCCTTCTGACATCGAGCGGTTATGTGGTGGCCCAGCGGAAAGCAGCCGTTGCCAGCAAAGGAACCGGACGGCTGGAGGAATTATCGGTCATTGAAGGTGATCGTGTCAAACAGGGTCAGATTATAGGCCGGATCGAATCGGGAGATGTGGAGGCCGCTTATGATCAGGCGTCTGCCTCGGTTTCCATCAGCCGTGCCACCCTTTCCACTGCTCAGGTGGAAAAAGAAGAGGCCATTCTTTTTCAAAAACGTCAGGCTGAACTGTTTCGGACCAATCTGATCTCAAAAAGTGAAATGGAATTGGCCGATTTCCGGCTCCGCAGGGCTGAAGCGGCCTATCTTTCTGCGGAAGCATCTGTTCAGGTTTCAGAGGCAAATCTGAAAGCGGCCTCGGTTGCAGTCGAAAATACCCGTATCCGTGCTCCGTTCGACGGAGTGGTGCTGACCAAGAATGCAAATGTTGGCGAGGTGATTTCTCCGTTTGGTGCTGCTGCCGGTAGCCGTGGTGCCGTGGTGACCATCGCCGATATGACTTCTCTTGAAGTCGAGGCGGAAGTTTCAGAATCAAGCATTCAATCCATCCGCGAAGGAATGAATTGTGAAATCATGTTGGATGCTTATCCATCGGTCCGTTACAATGGTTTTGTGAACAAGGTGGTTCCCACCGCTGATCGTGCAAAGGCCACGGTCCTTACTAAGGTTCGGTTCAGAACGCTGGATGAAAAAGTGCTTCCGGAAATGCGGGCAAAAGTGAATTTTCTTAATGAAAAGTCGGTGGGGGATGCAAAGGCATCGGTTCCCAAGCTGACCGTTCCCATTACCGCCGTGACGGACCGTGACGGTGAAAAAGTGGTGTTTGTGATTGCGAATGGAATCGTCGATCGCCGTGTGGTTTCCACTGGTGAAGCATCCGGTTCCAGAATTGAAATCCTGTCGGGTGTTCAGGCCGGTGAACGGGTGATTCTCCGCCCCGCTGAGACACTGAAATCAGGTGATCAGATGGCAACCGAGTAATCTGTGGATCGAAAAAAAGGACAAAGCAATGAGTGATATTGTAACTGTCAGTGGTCTGACGAAATTATACTATCGGGGATCCATCGAGATTCCGGTACTGCAAAACCTGAATCTGTCGGTTCCATCCGGGGAATTTCTGGCCCTGATGGGTCCTTCAGGATCGGGAAAAACCACCCTGCTGAACCTGATTTCAGGAATTGATCGTCCCACCAGCGGCTCGATTATGGTGGGAGGAACCGACATCGCCACTCTGTCAGAGTCTCAGCTGGCTGTCTGGAGAAGCCGGAATGTGGGATTTATTTTCCAGTTTTATAACCTGATTCCCGTTCTCACAGCCTATGAAAATGTGGAGTTGCCGCTTGAGCTGACCTCGCTGAGCAAGAAACAGAAAAAAGAGCGGGTGGAAGCCATGCTCAATCTGGTGGGTCTGGGCGACAGAATGGATCACTATCCCAAGCAACTGTCGGGCGGGCAGCAGCAGCGGGTGGCCATTGCACGTGCCATCGTAACCGATCCGGCCATTCTGATTGGTGATGAGCCAACCGGAGATCTGGACCGCAAGTCGGCAGGTGACATTCTCACCTTGCTTGAGCGACTGAATAAGGAACTACAAAAAACCATTATCATGGTCACCCACGACCCCCATGCAGCTGAACGGGCACACACCATTCGCCACCTTGAAAAAGGTGAGCTCATGGCAAGCTGAGGTTCTCCATGATTATCACCAAATTTATTGTTAAAAACGTCTTCCGGCACAAATTGCGGACGGCGTTGACCATCCTTGGTCTGGCCATTGCTGTTATGGCATTTGGCCTGCTTCGTACTGTGGTGACCGCCTGGAATTACGGCGTGGATGCCTCTTCGTCGACCCGCCTGATCACCAGACATGCGGTCTCGTTTATTTTTCCGCTACCCTATAATTACCGCGACCAGATTGCCCAGATTCCGGGTGTTAAGCAGGTTTCCTTTGCAACCTGGTTCGGTGGTGTTTATAAAGACAATGCCCCCGATGCTTTCTTCCCCCGGTTTGCGGTGGATCCGGAATCATTTTTCCCGGTTTATAACGAATTTATCCTGCCCGATGATCAGTTGAAGGCTTTCATCTCTCAACGGAACGGGTGTGTGGTGGGTAAGAAAATTGCCGACCAGTTCGGATTTAAAATCGGGGATATCATTACCATGCAGGGCGATATTTTCCCTGGGATGTGGGACTTTGTGGTGACCGGTATTTACTCTGGGCGCGACAAAACAGTCGATGAGACTCAGATGATCATTCAATGGGCTTACCTGGATGAATCACTGAAGGAAACCTCGCCCTCCCGTGTGGGTTATGTGGGCTGGTATATTGTAGCCATTGATAAGGCCAACCAGGCTGGAATGGTTTCAGAGTCGATTGATGGGTTGTTCAGTAACTCTTCCGCCAAAACCAAAACCGAAACAGAAAAAGCCTTTCAGCAGGGATTTGTTTCCATGTCGAGTGCCATTCTGGCTTCCCTCGAGATCATTTCCTTTGTTATCATAGGTATCATCCTTCTGGTTCTTGGAAATACCATGATCATGTCGGCCCGGGAACGGATCAGAGAATATGCCGTTCTGAAAGCGTTGGGATTTTCATCAGCTCTGGTATCGGGTTTAATTATCGGGGAATCGGTGCTGATCGGATTCGCAGGCGGACTGATTGGTCTGGCATTGACCTTTCCGATTGCCAATGCATTCGGTCAGGCATTCCCGACCATTTTCCCTGTCTTTGAAGTGATGCCGGTTACCATGATTCTCTCGGTCGGATTTTCACTGGGAGTCGGGTTGCTTGCTTCGGCCTTTCCTGCATGGAAATCGGGCCGGACCACCATCGTAGACGGTTTACGCCAGATCGAATAAGGAGATTAACCATGAAAGTTCCATTCAGTTACAACTGGCGAAATCTATGGGCCCGAAAACTGACCACTGGTCTGACGGTTACCGGTATCTCACTGGTGGTATTTGTTTTTGCAGCCGTTCTGATGCTCTCGGAAGGAATCAGGGATACCATGGTGGCCACCGGTTCAAAAGACAATTTAATTATCATCAGAAAAGGGTCGACTTCTGACTTATTAAGTGTGGTCATGCGTGAACAGATCGACCTGGTTTCCACATTCCCGGAAATGCAGAAACATGCCGATGGCTCAATCATGGCAACCGCTGATGTGGTGACCATGATCAATCTGGATAAAAAGGGCAGCGGTGATATGGGTAACATCTACCTGAGGGGGATGGCAAACCCAGCCAACAACATTCGTCCACAGGTGAAGCTGGTTGAAGGTCGGTGGTTCCGGCCCGGGCAGGCAGAAGCAGTGGTGGGTAATAAAGTTCATGATCTGTTTCAGGGCGCCGAAGTTGGCAGGGAGATTGAAATCGGCAGCAGGAAACTGCTGGTTGTTGGAATTCTGGATGCCGGCAAAACCGGGTTTGCTTCTGAAATCTGGACCGATGCCGACCTGATTCTGAATGAATACAACCGGGCCAATGCCTTTTCAACCTTCACTTTCCATCTGGGAAATCAGGATGATTTCGAGGTGATTAAAACCCGGCTGAGTTCCGAGAAACGACTTCAGGATCTGGAGGTGAAACGTGAGCAGGATTATTACCTTGAACAATCCCAGTTCATGGCCACATTTATCACTGCTCTCGGACTGGTGGTTACCATCATATTCAGTTTTGGTGCCATGATCGGAGCCATGATCACCATGTATGCAGCGGTTTCTAACCGGACCACCGAAATCGGGACCCTGAGGGCACTGGGTTTTAAAAGAAGAAGCATCCTCACTGCATTTCTGGTGGAAGCTGTTGTTCTTGCCCTGATTGGCTGTGCTGTCGGGTTGGTTTTAGCGTCGGGACTTCAGGCTGTGACGTTCTCAACCACCAATTTCGGAACGTTTTCCGAATTGGCCTTCGGGTTCTCAATGAGTACTTCAACCATCATCAGCACGTTTATTTTTGCGCTGGTCATGGGTCTGGTAGGCGGATTTTTACCGGCCGTCAGAGCAGCCCGCCTGAATATTGTTTCCGCTTTACGGGCAGAGGGTTAAGCGAAGAATTTCTTCCCGATTACCACCACACCCCCATCGGACACTGTGTATTTTTTCCGGTCTTCTTCCAGATCGTAGCCAATCACAGTGCCGGGTGGGATGTGGTTATCGCGGTCAATAATGGCCCGTTTGATTTTGCAATAACGACCAATATCCACATGCGGAAAAATCACAGATTGGTGAACATCGGCCCAACTGTTGACGCGTACATCGTAGTGCAGGACACACTGATCGACCCGCCCCCCTGAGATGAGTGAACCCGGCGCAACCACAGAATCGGTCATCAGTCCAACCCGACCTTCTGCTTCAGACTTGAAAATGGTTTTAACCGGTGGGTAATTGCGAGGGGCTGTTCGCAGAGGCCACAATACACTGTAGAGGTTAAAGGCTGGTGCAATACCGGTCAGGTCCATATTAGCTGCCCAGTAAGAATCAATGTCCCCGACATCGCGCCAATAGGATGAATCTCCCGTTTGTGTATCAATCACCCTTTCACGGGTCCCATCCGGGTAAGTCTTAAAAACGTAATCCCTGATCCGGTTCAGCCGGTTGAAGGGATAGGCATATACCCGTTCATTCCCAACCAGCCTGGGAATGATGTGGTTACCAAAATCATCACCCTGAATGGTGTCAAGTGACTCGAACAGGGTTTCCCGGTTAAACAGATAAATTCCCATGGAAACCAATGCCTTATCGGGATTACCTGGGATTGGTTTCGGCTCCTTTGGTTTTTCTTCAAATCCCACAATTCTCCACTCGGCATCTACTTCGAGTACTCCATAACGTCCTGCTTCCTGAATGGGTACTTCGTAACAGGAGATGGTCAGTGATGAGGCATTTTCTTCGTGAAACTGCTGAAAAATCTCATAATTCATTTTGTAGATATGGTCGCCGGACAGGATCAGGAAATTGGTGAAGGGAAGCGTATGCAGGGTATACAGGTTCTGACGAACCGAGTCGGCGGTACCTTTGTACCATTCCTTGCTCACGCGCATTTGCGGGGGGACAATCCGGATGAAGTGACCCAATTCATGATTGAAGATGTTCCAGCCGTCATCAATGTGGTCCATCAGGGACTGTCCCTTGTATTGGGGAAAGACCATGATGTTGTAAATACCCGAATTGATGCAGTTGCTTAACACCACATCAATAATCCTGTAAATGCCTCCGAAATAGACCGATGGTTTGCTTCGGTCGGAGGTGAGCGGATGAAGTCGTTCGCCTTTTCCGCCTGCCAGAATGATGGCCATGGTCTCTTTCACAGACGGTTCTCCCGAGAATTTGGGTACAATCTACTCTTTTTTTTGTGTTTGCACCACCATTTTCGGAAACCTAATTAAATTATAATGGAAGGATCTGAGGTGGGATTAAAAAAAGGCCGGATCGGTCATCACCGGTCCGGCCTCAAAATAAAGAGGAAAGGGGTCAGTTTTTGATTTCTATTCCACCCATGATAACCGTTCCTGTTACAATCACCAGGTGCCGGGTATCGTTTTCCGGACGGTTTTTCCGCGAATCCTCAATTCCACCCAGGAAAGTCTGGGTCCGGTATTCGATGGTCCAGTTGGCGGGCAGATAAATTTCGCATCCTCCCATCAGGACCTGAAGATCCAGTGTGGCTCCGGGGGTTGGTTCTGCTTCACGAAGATCAATTTCGATTCCGCCCATGATGACACTGACCGATCCCCGTGAAAAGGTGGAAGTGTAGTATTTTTTAGTACCTGACATAAAAACCTGCTCCTGCAGGACATTTCCGGCCGCAGAGGTATCGGTGGAAGGTAAGGAAGTGATCGGTGCCCGTGACCTGATCAGAATCCAGATTCCGGCCAGGATAATGGCTGCGGGAACGATAAATCCGGAAAGGTCCATGGGCAGAACATCAAGACGGTCAAGGATCAGAAGAGCACCACCACCGATAAGGATCCAGTTGAACCAATCGGAGAGCGATTGACTGGTATAGATCCTGAGAACCCCGAAGTACACAAAAATGAGCGGCCACCAGATTCTGATCAGTTCGCCGAAATCATACACCTCGGCCTGATCCAGTAAAAGGAACAATCCGAGAATGATCAGGAATACAGCAAATCCGATTTTGGGAGGTTTGGGATTGTTTTGCATCATCAGCTCCGTTTAAATAATGGTGGTTTACGCAGGAGATCTGGTTCCGGTTACAATGCCGGAAAGAAAGCTGGCTATTTCCCGTCCCATGCGTTTGGGATCAAATTGATTCCGGATGGTTTCGGTTCCATTCAAAGCCATCTGCCTGGCATCTGCCGGGTGGTTATGAAGGAAGAACAAGGCCTCGGCGATGGATTCCGGTTCTGCATCGGGGAGCAGCCATCCATTCTTCTGATGGTCAATTATTTCGGCTGCCCCACCACCTGCGTCGGTTGAAACAACGGGAATTCCCAGGGCCATGGCCTCTAGGAGGGCATTGGAAAGCCCTTCTGATCTGGAGACCATCAGGAAGGCAGACGATTGACGGATGGAGGGATAGGGGTTTTTCAGAAATCCGGCAAAACTGACCTGATTGACAATGCCGAGGGATTCGGTCAATGATTCCAGAGATCGCAAAGCTTGCCCGGAACCTGCGATGACCAGCCGACACCGGGAACGTTGTTCCCCGG
This sequence comes from Bacteroidota bacterium, assembly GCA_013360915.1. Classification (NCBI taxonomy): domain Bacteria; kingdom Pseudomonadati; phylum Bacteroidota; species Bacteroidota bacterium. The sequence goes on along the minus strand of JABWAT010000005.1, from coordinate 30,322 downwards.
GCAGCCTCTGAAGAAAGGATGAAAATCCGCGGATGGCATGATCATGTCCTTTCCTGTCCGAAAGTTCACCCACCGAAATCACCTGAAATCCGGTAAACGGATCGGTGGGTTCTGCTGCCTTCTGCAGAATGTCCTCCATCAGGAGACCATTGTAGATAACCCGGATTTTTTCCGGATTTACAAACCGGGTGTCGGTCAGTTGGGTCCGGATGGCGCGGGCGTTGACGATGATGCCATCGGCGAGCCAGTCATACATAAGCCGGTTCCAGATGGTTGGCTGGTATTGGCGTAGGATCCCGATACGGAGCACCGAGTACCGGCGGGTCAGGCGTGCAGCAATCCCAGCCAGAACAATGTCTTTCCGTTTGGTTGGGATTAACACATCAATCCGGTGAGTAAGAATCTTCCAGACCAGAAGTCCGATGGAAAGAAAATCGGCTTCGGAAAGCATGGGGAAGCGCCATTTTCTGTTTGAAAAGCGATCGCCGATGACCGGGCTGCGGTAGAAAAGGAAAACCTGATGACTGGCTGAAAGTTCACCGGCAGCCATTTGCATCCAGCGCTCATTCCCGCCCCAGGAGCGGGCTGAATTCAGAAAACCGATGTTCATTGATTCTGTGATTGATCGGTAGAACCGGTCTGGAACTGAAGGGTGTACAATTTCCGGTAGTCGGGAGAATGATCCAGCAATTCCTGATGCGTTCCGGTTGCAACAATCTCCCCGTCCGACATGACCACGATCAGATCGGCATGTACCACCGTGGAAAGACGATGAGCGATGACCAAAACGGTCCGGTTTTTCATGAGTTTGTAAATGGCATCCTGGACCAGTTTTTCCGATTCAGTATCAAGTGCCGAGGTGGCTTCATCCAGAATCAGAATGGGTGGATTTTTAAGAATGGCCCGTGCGATGGAAAGACGTTGCTTCTGACCGCCCGATAGTTTTACTCCGCGTTCACCTGTGATGGTTTCGAGGCCATTTTCCATTTTCTGGATAAATTCCCAGGCATTGGCCGACCGGGCTGCCTCAATAATGGCCTCATCGGTTACATTTTCCATGCCATAACCAATGTTGTACCGGACGGTTTCATTGAACAAAACCGATTCCTGGGCCACGATCCCGATTTGTTTCCTGAGGGAATCGAGTCGGTAGTCGCGGATATCGATGCCGTCAATGATAATTTTTCCTCCATCGAGATCATAGAAGCGGGGAACCAGGTCTACCATGGTGGTTTTTCCGGCTCCGCTATGGCCGACGAAAGCGACTGTCTGACCTTTCCTGATCGTGAGGTTTACATTCTTCAGAACCAACGGCCCATCGGGTGAATATCTGAACCGGACGGACTGAAATTCGATGGAACCAGAGAGAGGCTTCATATCGGAAGCGCCTGGCTTATCGTATGTTTCAGGTACTGTTTCAAGGGTTCCGACTATCCGCTCTGCTGCAGCCATTCCATTCTGAATCACGTTGTTGACCTGAGTCAGTTCCTTCAGCGGCTGAAAGATGGTGATCATGAAAATGAGGAACCGGATGAAATCTTCGGCGTTCAGCTGGCTGGTATAAACCATGTTGCCGCCATACCATAATAGAAATACCAGAACGATAACAATCAGAACTTCATTCAGCGGAGAGGTCAGGTGGCTGAGCCGGGTGGCACGGAAATTGGCTTTAAAAAATTCGCGGTTTGAGTGAACAATCTTTTCTGACTCTCTTTTTTCACTGGTAAATGCTTTCACCACACGGATGGCCGAGACCATTTCCTGAAAGTGGCTGTAGACCAATCCGATTTTTGAAAAGACCCGGCGGCTTCGGCGGCGGATGCTTTTTCCGATGTACCAGATCGACAGAGCTGAAAGCGGAATCACGGTAACGGTAATAAGGGCCAGTTGCCAGTTGATGATGAACATGATGAGCACATTGACCAGAATCTGGAAAGGGGCCAGCAGCATCCGGCCGAAACTGTTGTTGATCATCGAATTCACCGCACTGACATCATTGAAAACGATGGAAGTGAGCTCTCCGGTTTTATTCCGTTCAAAGAAGCTTAGGGGGAATGTCACCAGCGCAGCCGTCAGCCGGTCACGCATGGCAGTGATGATTTTCAGCTCGATGTAACTGAGAAGGATTTTCCGGTAATATTCGACAATGTTTTTAAACAGATAACTGAGCAGGATGACCATACAGACCATCCAGAGAGTATCGAATTTGGAATCCCGTATCAGCAGGGACCTGAATCCGTTACTGATTTTGTCATAAATACCCTGAGTATCCACCAGGCCGGTCAGGTCTTTTGCCGTTCCCGCACCCGAGGAGGCAGGCAGGAACAATTCACGGATAAAATCCACTGAGACCCACAGGGAGACCGAGTTGAACAGAATGTAAAAAAGGGTGAGTCCAAAACTGAAAAGAATGTGTTTCCAGTAAGGTTTGGCAAAAGCAAGGACTTTCAGGTACAGATTCATACGTGAGCTGACTTCTTTAGAATCAGTTGGGTTAAATGACCAAGCATGATGGCTCCCTGATTTTTCCAATGGTATTGTAAGGCCAATTGTCTGGAACGATCCTTGGCAAAATTGTACTGATCAGGATTGTTCAGTAAAGATTCAAGGGCGGCGGCCAGCGCATGGGAATCGTCCGGAGGGACCAGGTCACCGGGAACACCATCCGGGAAGAAGTCGCGGACAGACGGAAGGTCGCTGGCAACGACCGGGATGCCATGGGAGAGATAATCAAACAATTTATTGGGGGCTGTCAGATATTGATTATAAAATCCGGTGGTCAGGGGCAGCACACCGATGGTTACCTGATCCAGCCAGGCTTCAACCTCGGGGAAAGGAATCCAGCCGGTAATGGTAACCGCATTGGTCAGCCCGAGCGTGGCGATTTCTTCCTGCACGGGTATAATTTCATCGGAATTTCTACCGCCGATGAGAACGAGCGGCACTTTTCTTCCGCGATCATGAAGAAGACGGAGGGCCTGCAACAATACCCGGATTCCCTTTTTTAATTGCAGCGAACCGCTGTAACCGATCAATGGATTTTTCAACCGATCCTGATCTGAAAACCGGTGACTGACCAGTCCTGGCCGAGAGGCCACTACCTGCTGATCCGGAAGGTAACGACGGTACCAGTCTGCTTGTGCTTCCTGTAAACAGAGCAGGCCATCCACACCGGGGAGATAAGTGGTTTCTAACCGGTGGTATTTCGTCGCATTTTTCGGATTGATGTCTGGTTGAAGGGACAGATCGAGATAAAAATTATGGGGTTGGTAAAAAACCGGAATTCCTAGGCGTTTTTTCAGTCTGACCAGGTAGGGAAGTGCACCAGGATCACGGGAAATAACAGCCGAGACCGGTTTGGATTTGTGTAATTTCCTGATTGCCCGGAACGTTCTCAGATAAAACCACTGATTCGACTTGATTCCGAAGAATCGCCGGTCGGGGATCTGGTGAATGGATAGCGACAGGGGGTCGTTGAAACCAAACTTTTTCAACCAGCCGGTTCCGTCGGGGTAATCCTGCCAGACCTGAACAAACAGGTGGGTATCAGCACCGGCAAGTGCCAGACCAATGGCATTGAATAACGTAAAATTGACGGCAGGAAGCGCATCATCCAGGTGGACTTTGTTCACATACACCACAGTGGATGGAGTGGAATTCAACGGGGGCGGCCTTTCTGGGAACCTGCCTGTCAGAACCGGCGCTGTCTACGGAACAACTTGGTTTTTAGCCACCGTTTGGCGGCCTTGAAGGTCAGGGATGTTTTACTGTACCGGAGTGCAAGATAGAAGTTTTCGAGAAACTTTTCATAGTTGCGGTCCGAGTAGAACGTTTGTGCACCAATCATGTGGACCTGTCCCAATGCCCGGTTTTTAAGGTACATCCATTTCGCGGGGACCAATCCGGAGTTAAAAATGCTTTGAACGGCCCTTACACGATCCTCATGCATCAGTTGGGTTTTCCGGGATGTATTGCCGCCGTGATACCTGTACAAAGTCAGGGGTTCGGGGATGTAGCGGAATTTCATACCGCGGGCAGCCATCCGTAACCAAAGTTCATAATCCCCGGCGGTGCGGTAAGTTTCATCAAACAGGCCGGCGTCAATCAGGCTTTTCTTTTTGGCAATCACAGCGCTTGGCATGAGAACATTTTTCATTACCAGATTCCCAAACAGGTTCCGGTCGGTGAGGTTGCGTGCTGCTATATCCTTGTCACGAGAAAGATGGGTTTTGCCACTGTTGAAAAATTTGGTCAGGTTTGTAAACACCAGATCAATTTCAGGTTCTGCCAGAAAAACGGCCATCTGTTTTTCTGTTTTGGTTGGTTTCCACATGTCATCCTGATCGAGCAGGGCGATGTACTCACCGGTTGCAGCCAGAATGCCTGCGTTCCGGGCACGGGCCACATCCCCATTGGACATGCTGATCACTTGTTTGCGACCTGTAAAGGCATTGGCAACATCGAGGGACCGGTCGGTGGATCCGTCATCAACAATAACCACTTCCAGATTGGGCCAGGTCTGATCGAGGACACTGTTCAGACAGGAAGTGAGAAATGACTCACCGTTATAAACCGGAATGACAACCGAGACAAGAGGGGTACCGGACATAAAATCAGTGAAAGCGATTAAGCCTCATTTTCATAGGTTCAGAAAAAAATGATCGCGGTTATGCGGAAAGGGGATGTGCAAAATAGGACTTCTGTGCCAGGGTTCGGTCGGGGAACTGGTAACAGATTGAAAACCAGAATCGTCCCAGAAATCGTACAAACATCGCCTGATTCAGATCACCGGGTTCCCGGTTGATCCCGCTCAGGTCTGAAAATAAGGAGCAACCGGCCGATAACCAATCAGTAAGCGGTGTTGTTCCGGAATCTTTCCTGTCTGCCAGGGTTATTCATCTGTGGAAACCGGGTAAAGAAGTTGTAGCTCTTTGATTGTAGTCAGAACCCGGGTTACACTGATTTGGGTCAGGCACCTGTTCTCACCCCGTTCACAAAAATCCGGATCAATGTATTGCCTGCAGGGACGACATTCAATCGGGTTATAGATTACCCGGACTAACGATCCAACCGGACTAATACGATCCAGGTTTCCGGGCCCCCAAAGTATAATGACTGGTTTTCCGAACAAATTGGCCACATGCCCGGGTCCCGAATCGTTACCGATAAATACACTGCATGCACTTACTTCTGTGATCAGGTCCTGAACAGATCTTGTCAGAGCTACGGTGGCACCTGTTTGCTTTCCAAATTCTGTGATAAGATCCTTCTCAGTTTCGTGAATCAGAACCCGGACCTGGTTTCCCTGATTCACCAATTTGCTGATCAGTTCCTTGTAATTTTCTGCCGGCCACCGGCGTGGTTTCCACTTTCCACCCGGATGGATCAGAATGTGCTTATTTGATGAGGAAGAAAATACCTGATAGGAGAGTCCATTTCCGAACCAGTCTGCAAATTGCGGAATCAAACTTACCAGACCTCTGAACCGGTTGCTGATGTGTTCATTCCGTCCGGCCATATATACCTTTTTAAATGCGAGTCGGCTTCCTGTGTAATAACGTCTTTCTTCAATCATTCCGTAGCGGTAAGTACCCGGAACCTGTAATGCGATTACCGCTGCCTGCGGACTGATAGATGACGATATGATGTAGCGGGAAGGTGCAAGGGAACGATAAACTGCCGGGTTGCCAATCCCCACTGCTTTGACACTCGGAAGCAATGATTCCCAGAAATCTGTCAAAGCAGGCTGACAAATGATTGTTTGTCTGTAGCCCCGGGACTGAAAGACATACAAAACCGGCAGCAGCAAGGCTGCATCACCCAGGCTGGTCGTCTGAATCCAGGTAATTGATTCAGGATGACTGTTTGTTGAAGGTGAAAACAGTGTTCGCACCCACTCAGACAAAATTCTAAGCTTTTTTTTCATGAATCAGTGTTATTATACCGGTAATTTTTATCAGCTTTCCAGGAACCGCAGAAATGGACGTAAAAACCGGTATTTCCTTTTGGTCCGTATTTTACCTTTCCAACGAATTTTCCAGTTTTTTTGTAAAAGAACCCATTTTTGGGTCAGGGTTACCGATTGAACATTGATTAAACCATTCAATCCATCCGGATTTTGAAACTGGCTGAAAGCAACGGATTTGTGATGTGCTTTATTGTGAAGATATAACCAGATTTCAAGATGTTTCTTGGTATACTTCTCCCAGGTCCAGTCACTTACCGAACCGGTCCGTTGCCGGATTTCGGCAGTGATAGAATCGAAAACAGATATCAATTCATTCTCTGACCGGAAAAAAAATGGAATTGCACCGGAGGCTACATCTAAATGATACCCTTGCGGGGTGGTGATTACCGACACCCCTGCTGCCAATGCATCCAGTACGCCGATTTGCCCTTCATCCTCTCCTGTATACAGATAATAGTCCAATCCGGGGATCAGCCGCTGGTAGGAGTCCAGATCGAAATCGGGAAACCAACTGACGGAAAAACCGGCTTCTTTCATTCTGGAAACCCGCGACTCCCATCCACCTCCCATGATGGTAAAACTGAATAACTCCGGATCCAGAGTCATGATCAGCCGGTCGATGAGAAATTCACGTTTTCTGCCATCTGCATACAACCGGGTTGTGATGCCAATGTTTTTTTTTCTGGGTTTAATAACTCCATCCTGAGGAGTATACACCCAGGTCAGTCGTTTTTTGTCCAAACCATGGGCAACCAGTAAATTCATGGTTTCGGCTGACATGCAGATTCCTGCATCCATTGTTACCAGTTGGTGCTTCAGTTTTTTAAGCTTTTTATCCTGATCAACATGCGTGATCATCATGGTCTCAACCGACTGACGGTTATGATCAGGAATCACATGTTCATAATAAATGTGATGATTAATGTCGGCTTCAGGATCGGGTGTCGAAGAAATGACCGATTGAATACCCATTGAAATCAGGTGGTCATTCATCCTGAGTGCAAATTTCCCCAGTATCCACTCATTAACATTTTCATAACTGATCAGATTCACTTTCATTGCGGATCAGGCCACTTTCTCTGCAGTAACACACAAATACCAACAATTTTCATCTGGGGCCTGATCGGTCATCCAGTTTCTTGCATTAAGAATTCTGAATCCGCACAGGTCTAAAAAGTGGGTGAGTTCGGGTAGGAAGAAATACCGCATCGGATGAATTTCATGAAGCTCATTCAGAGAGCCATTCAATTTATTGAGGATAGTCAGATAAAAATGGACATCCACCACGTTTTCATTGTACTTCATTTCGGGTACGGTTAACCGGGTGATTTTTAAATGATCATTTTCAAAGTTTTTTTCCTTACGAACAGGGAGATCGCGCAGAACCCCCGGACCGTACCAGCAATCGAAAATGAAAACACCTCCTGGATTCAGGAAATCTGAAGCGGTCCGGAACGAACTGATCAGATCAGTATTGCTGTTTTGGTAGCTCATAACATGGAACAATGACAGGACCATGTCTCGTTTACTGCGGACGTCCAGTGACCTGATATCACCGACAGAAAAGGTCACTTGTTCTTTTACGGATGAATCGCTTGTTGTCAGGGACGACCTGGCAATCCCAATCATATCGCTGCTTAAGTCAAAGCCGTCGACCCGAAATCCTTTCTTCGCAAAACACAGGGCATGTCCGCCGGTTCCGCAACCCAGTTCTGCAATGGTTTGAACCGATTTTCCGGTTTTATTTAGCAGTGAAATGATGTAGTCGGCTTCAGATTCGTAATTCTTGTCGCGATAGATCAGATTGTAATAGGCCGCATAGTCTTTAAAGGGATTCATGTAAAGTCTCCAGCAACCGGCCTGAAACCTCATGTATCTGATGATCGGTCAGTCCCAATCCGCTTGGTACATAGAATCCCCTTTCGCCCAGGCGTTCAGCCACAGGCATGGATACATCCCTGAACAATCCTGATTTATGGAAAACCGGCTGAAGGTTCATCGGAAAGAAAAACGGTCGTGTTCCCACCTGTTTTGCTGCCAGTTTTTTCATGACTGCAGCGGCATTGAATGGAACCGTATCACTAAGAACAATACCAAAAACCCAATAAATATTAGAGGCATAAGGTAACCGTTCAGGCTGAAGTTCAAGGTGTGGGTTATTACCCAGAAGTTGTCTGTACAATGCACCCATGTGACGTTTCTTCTGAACAAATGAATCCAGACGTTCCAACTGAGCAACTCCAAGAGCAGCCTGCAGATTGGTCATCCGGAAATTCCATCCAAGATCTTCATGATAAAATCGTTTTTCCGGGATAAAACACAAGTTTCTGAGGCTTCTGCAGGTGTCGGCCAGGAGGGGATCGCTCACAACAACCATTCCACCTTCGCCCGTGGTAATATGTTTGTTGGGATAAAAACTGAATGTGGAAATAGTGCCGAAACTTCCGCAGGGTTTGCCGCGGTAAGTCTGACCATGCATTTCAGCCGCATCTTCAATCAGATACAGATCATACTTTTTCGTCAGTTCAAGGACAGGGTCCATATCAACAGGAAATCCGTAAATATGCACCACCATGATTGCTTTCGTCTTTTTTGAAATGACTGCTTCGATCTGGCTGACATCCATGTTCCATGTCACCGGATCTGAGTCGACGAGAACCGGCGTTGCCCCGGCACGGACGATGGCACCGAGACAACTGATAATGGTAAAGGCCGGTACGATTACTTCATCACCTGGACCAATTCCAAGTGCCACCACCGCGAGATCGAGTGCAACTGACCCATTTGCGACAGCAATTCCATATTTTCTGCCGACCCGCTCAGCGAAAAGATCCTCGAATTTTTTAACAAAGGGACCTTCTGAAGAAATCCACCCGGAATCGATGCATTCATTCAGATATTTTTTTTCATTTCCCGACAGATCGGGTTCATTTACTGGAACAGGTGTATAGTTCGTTGTCATGACTTCAGGTTTATTTCAATAGATGGTGATTGAAACCGGGTTTTGTCTGATTCTCCAACATAGGGACCTTGTTTTACCTCGAACATTTCCAGATCGGAAAGGACTTCGAAACCATGCCCTCCTTTGATCAGCAGAATCACATCACCAGACTCCAGAATATAACTTTCTGTATAAACCTGTTTTTCATCGAAGAAATCCACACGAAGCTGGCCACTTCTGATGAATAAAACCTCTTGTGTATACTGTACCTGGCGGGGCACCTGATTGTGAACATGAGGTTGTATCAGTTTCCCTGCCGGATGCTTCATAAAGGCGAGTTGTTGGGAGAATTCATTATCGGTAAAAAACCTGATACCCGGATCTCTGAAACTTGCCTTTACAATTATAGCGTATAATTCATTCTGAATCCGCACATGGATGATCATTGATTTGCTCCTTTAAAAATTCCGTATCCAACTCTTAAACTGATTTAATCGAATCTTTGCATACTCTGAACGGTGAACCGATTGACCTGATGAAAAGACGGGGAGAAAAAATCCAGAGGCGTCCCAGCCGGTTTTTGAAGAAACAGACTGATTCAGTTGAAACCACAACCGGCCGTACAGTCTTTCAAACCTGACCGGGTCGAATCTTTTGATTGTGCGGTTTTTCTGAATCAGTTCCACCAAAAGGTTCCCGATTTCTCTTGTTTCAGCCGGAGTGAATTGAAAATCCTTGTTTATGAATCGGAGGTAAAGTGTCTTGGTTTCATCATCCGAAATGGAATGTAGCGTACTAAGATGTTTTAATTTGACCAGATCAGCAAATCGGTTCTGTTTATCCTTCTGTCCGGTGGAAATCTGGTTAGCGTGAATGTAATAATCCAGTAAACCGTCGGGTAGGTTTGCAAAACGAGCCTTTGAAATCAATCGCTGCCAAAGTTCGAAATCCTGTGCAGCGGGGAAATCAGGATTATACAACGAATCGGAACCAAGGAGGGATTTTCTGATCATAACCGACGGATGTGCGATGGGATTCCTGACCAGCATGGCCACATCAATTTCTTCGTGAGTAAGTGGCTGGGTGATTTTTTTGCCTGATGGAAGTTTACGGAAAGCTGTTCCCAGCACATCTACATCCGGGTGTGACTGCATGAACCCGACCTGCAGCCTGATCCGGTCCTGGTGGGAGACATCGTCAGCATCCATCCGTGCAATGAGTGTTCCATTTGATTCAGCAATGCCGCGGTTCAGGGTGGCAGCGGTTTTCAGATTGGTTTCGTTGCGAAGGATCCGGATGCGGCTGTCATTCAGATTTGCTATTTCCTGAAAAGACCGATCAGAGGAGGCGTCATCGATGAGAATAATTTCAAGATGTTGATAAGTTTGTTTTACGATGCTTTCAACAGCCTTTTTGATGGTGCCCTCCGTATTGTAGACCGGAATAATGACCGATACAAGTGGAGTCAGGTTGCTTTGCTGTTGTTTCATGGATGACTTCGTTAGCTAACACTTACCAACGCTTTTTTAATCTGCAATAAAGGGCACGTGCCGAAAAGCGAAATCCAGAACGATTGACTTTCTGTAACTCCAGATTCTTCCATGAATCATAGATGATGTCAGATATATGGTAATTTAGGGATATACCTCGAAAACTGGCATGTTCCGAGAACCAATTATACCCATTGTCAGCAATCGCTTGAGCCTTATCTGGATTCATAAGATAGTACTCACATACATCAAGTAAGTCGGTGAGATCTGGTCGGATTGATACATAATGAACATTCGGGACTAAATTATGAAATGCGAATCTGTAATTACTAAAATCAGGTGCAACCACTAAACATCGATTTGCTAACCCCTCCCAGAACCGGTAAGTAAGAGGACAAAAACCCCATGGGGCTAAAACAATTGAACTTGATGATAACTCATTATGAAAGTCTGTTTGCTTTAACGGGTCGGTAATCAGTTCATCCGGAATTCGGAAGTCTCTTGTCTGGATTAGTCCGCCAGCAAATGGAAGTCCTGATGCTTTTAGTTTGCTCACAATTTCAAATCGCTGATTTCTGATGATATCAGAAATAGAATTACCTGTTAACTTCCCGATAAAAAAAATTCGTTGTTTTCTTTTTGAAATATCGTTCCCCGGATAACAGGAAAGTGGAGAAAGTACCGGATTTACAAATCCGATTTTATCCATAATGGCTGAGTCTGCAGGAAAACTTTTATCGGTCCAGTGATTTTTATAAAACCCAACTGCCTTTTCAGTAAGCTGCCGGTCTATTTTACTCCAATGAAAGAATTCATGATCATCATTCATAAAAAAGGCGATCCGACCCTCAAATTGACGTAGATGGTCAATGATACCGGGTGAAATCGGATGCTTCTCGTTTAAGCTTAGACCGTGAAACCAGATTGATCCCGTATCATTTTTGGTGGGGACTCCTTTTATAACATGGAACCCATCCCTGATCAGTGCTCCTGCCAGATATCTGTTTCTGCTCATTGTCTGATGGTAATCAGCTGTAAAGAAAATGGTATTCATTATCTATCTGATGTTTCTGGGAAGATCACCAAGCAGAAATCGATTGATGACTGAAGGTCCGGTTATTTTCTGGATATGGTAGAAAACCGAAGCAAGAAAAGTAGATTTAAATGCAACCTTTCGATTGACAAGATTAATCTTTCTTGCCAATAGTTTCTGGAAATTCGCATCCTTTGTTTGTGGAATGTTAAGGTTGGTTAGAACTTCTGTATATCCTGCCCTCATTTTTTTGATATTTTTAGTCATGCCACCGGGTGTTTTTCTATAAACAGCTAATACATCATGGACAATTGAGAATGAGGGATTTTCAGAAAAAAGTCGTAACCAGAGATCAATATCCTCATGGTTGGGAAGTGAAGTATTGAATCTCAGATTTCCTTTAATTAAAAGTGAACGACGTATAAAGAAGCAATGGCAGGGTATGCTTAGAGTTCTTTCCCAGTTAAAAAAAAGGTCTAGTAAGGGATACTCCCTGTTTAAGTGAATCCTGTGTATATTTTCTGGGGTCAATGTAAATAAGTTCTCAAACTCAGACTTATGGTAATCACAAATTGAAATATCTGATTTGTTAGTCTGGCAATTTTCCAATTGACGTTCAAATTTGGTTGGGAACAGGTAATCGTCGGCATCGAGAAACTGAATAAACTCACCGGTTGCCAGATCCAGGCCGGTGTTCCGGGCAGCAGAAAGACCTGCATTGGTCTGGTAATGATACCGGAAACGGGGATCCTTTTTAACAAACTCCTTTGCAACCTCTGAGGTGTTGTCAGTGGAACCATCATCAATAACAATCCCTTCCCAATCGGGGAAGGTTTGTGCCAGAAGACTACTCAGCGTTTCGGGGAGCAGGTGTCCGTAGTTGAAGCAGGGGATAATGACGCTGACCGTGGGCATGCCGTTTATTCCGACAGAAACCGGGTGGCCAATGCCTGCCAGGTGAGGGTGGTCCTTACACGGCTGCGGCCGTTTTCACCCAACCGGGACCGGAGTCCGGGGTCCTTAATTAATCCGATGCAGCGATCTGCCAAACGGTCAGAATCGGTGGGATCGACCAGAAAACCGGTTTCACCATCCACGATGGCATCGGCCACGCCGCCCGACCGACCACCAATGACGGGTTTCCCGCATACATTGGCCTCGAGATAGGTGATGCCGAATCCCTCGGTATCACCGTCCAGTTCCCGGCTCATCATGACATACAGATCGGCCATCTGATAAATAGCCACTTTTTCCTCGTCGGTGACATAGCCGGTGAAGCGGACAACCGATTCCAGTTGGAGATCCTTTACCAATTGGGTGAGTTGCTGATACCAGGACTCCTCCCACTTTCCTGCAATCAGGTAAATAACCGGTCCGGTTTCCCTGATAATGGCAGGCAGTGCACGGATCACCGTATCATGTCCTTTCCGTTCAATGACACGGGCAAAAGTCAGTAACAAAGGATGGCCGTCGGGGTTGAAACGTTGCCTCAGAGATGGAATAAGGCCAGAGGTCTGAAAATCGGCGGGATCAACCCCATTGGGAAGCACCCTGACTTTGGATTCAACATCGGGGTATCCTGCAATCAGTCGTCCGGCAGTGAACCGACTGACCGAAATGATCTGATCCACTTTTTCCAGCGTTTCGGAAAGCCACCACCGTTTCAGTGCAGGCATCGGGCGGGTGATTTCGAGACCGTGAACCACCAGCACCAGCCGGAAGCCATGTTTTTCCTTCAATCCGGTGAGACCACGGGCCACATTCCATGTGGTGGCGATGATGAGATCGGGCCGGAACCCGGAACTGATCGTTTCGCGGACGGCTTTCCGGCAGATCCAGGTGCGGAATTGTTTCCACCGCTTTCCCTGAATCGGTATCAGAGTCAGACCGGAATCGACAGGGGGAACCTTGAATTCTTTGCGCGGACGGTACAGAACCCGAACATCGGCACCCGATGCACCTGCCAGTCCACGTGCCATTCCCCGCGCCCATTGGGCAATGCCGCCCGGATACGGCGGGTAGTCTTCCGATAAAATGAGAATGCGTTCAATCAGTCGGGACATAATTCCTTTACAGCCTGCCAGACCAGGTCGGGATCGATATCCGCCACCCGGAGGGTTGAACTTTGAACAATCCGGCAGGTGACCTGCCAGGGAGAAAAACGGGCCAGATGAAGATCGCCTTTCTGGTACAGACCCACAACCGGGATTCCGGCGCCAGCTGCCAGGTGAATCATGGAGGTGTCGGGAGAGACCAGCAGTCTGCCCTTTTCCAGAATGGCTGCTGCTTCCTGAAGCGATTTGGTATCGGGGCAGGGCAGAATCTGACTGAACCGCTTTTCGAGCCGGGAACGCACGGCCATCTGCTCTCCGACCGCCAGCAGAACGAGCGGACTGTTCAGCCGGCAGATAAGAGCACCCCACTGGCTTTCTGTCCATTCACGGTCGGGTGATCCGGCGGACAGATTCAGGATGACAGTGCTGGCGGGCAGCTGACTTGCAAAAGTCTGAACCGCCGGTGACACGGGGACAGGCGGAAGGGCGGGTTTCAGATCGGCTGGTTGAAGCGAATGCCCCAGAAATTGCAGAAAATCGAGATACTTGGAGAGCATGTGACGGTAAAAGTCACCACCGATTTCATAATCAAAGTAACGCTGATGGTTCGGATGGGCTATTCCCACCTTGATCCGGGCCTTAACCAGCAGGCTCTGGAGCATGAAGTTAAAAGAGGGATGATCCTTGGTGTTAAACAAAAGGTCATAGGAAAACCGCCGGCCATGACGGAAAAAACCCCACAGATCGGTTTTAACCCTGAATACCTGATTCACGACCGGTTCCTGACGGAAAAAATCTGACGAAGTGGCGCTGAAACAAGCCACGTGAATCACCAGGTCGGGGTACCGGTCACGCAGCTGTCTGAGAAGCGGAGTCAGTAACAGGCAGTCCCCCAGTTTTTCCTGAGCCAGAATCAGAACGGAACCCAGGGGTCCTTCGAAATGGCTGACCCTTTTCCGGCGGCGTGCAAACAACCCCATCAGGTCGATAAGCAACCGTTTGTTTTTCCGGTTAATGGTTTTTTTCAGGGGTTCGCTGCTGTTTTTCACGACACTTTTCCTGAAAAAACTGTTCGAGCTGGCTTACCATGGCGGGAATGGTGAAATGCAATCGCACCCGTTCCAGACCAGCCTTACCTGCCTGGTCCATGGCAGTGGGATCTGATAAAACCTTCAGAATTGTTTCAGCCAGAACGGATGGATTTTTTGGCGGAACAATCCACCCGGTATCACCCATCAGTTCACGGGCGCCATTTACATCGGTGGCAATGGCCGGCTTACCCAGGGCCATGGCTTCCATCACCACATTGGGCATGCCTTCAAACAGGCTGGAAAGCACAAAGAGGTGACATCCTTTGGTGTAAGGATCCGGATTGTCAAGAAATCCGATCAGATGAACCGATCCGGCAACCCCAAGGCGGGAGGCCAATTGTCTGAGGTCCTGTTCGAGTTTTCCCTTTCCTGCAATCACCAGAACTGTTTCGGGTCGCTGAGCATGGACCTGAGCAAAGGCAGTGATCAGATCATCAAATCCCTTCTGTTCAGCCAGACGGCCACTCGAGAAAATCACGGTTTTACCGGGATAGTCTTTAGAAAAATCATGGGCCATCACCTGAGATTTATCTGCAATGCCGTTGTAAATCACCCGTACAAATCCGTCGGGGAACCAACCGTAGCCCCGGTACGCATCGCGGATGGTGGTTGAGTTGGTGATAATGCCATCAGCCAGATTGGTCAGGGTGACCTTGTGCTTCCACTTTTTACCAGCCAGAAGGATTCCATGACGGGCCAGAACCACCGGATGACCTGCCAGGCGGGCGGCAAGACCAGCCACCCGGACATCCTTATTCAGATTGCAGACCAGCACATCAATCTGTTCTGCTTTGAGAAAACGGTAAATTTTCCAGGTGGCAATGGGGCTGATATCGGCCCGGATGTTGAATACCCGGGTCGGAACACCTGCTCGGGTGGCCTCGGCCAGAATTTCACTGCCTGGCTTGCCCGCCAGAAAAACCCGGTGACCGTTGCTCAGGAGTCCGCGAGCGGCACGAACCATCCATTTCTCGCCACCACCTAATTTGTTTACCCCGATGGAATTGATGAAAAGTATGTTCATTCCGGATGGCCACCCATTAAAAAACGTAAATATCATACATGAAATCCGGAAAGGCGAAGACAGGCAGGATGTGAATGGCCAGACTATTTCATGATATTTGCACAACAACATCATGATCAAACGCATCACACTCTGGTTTATCGCCTCGGTCATCCTGCCGGTTCTGCTCTATATCGGGTATCTTGCCAACACCCTGAGCAGTAACGAAGTGATTCTGAAGGACCTGTATGATGAGCAGTTGGCGGCCGTCCTCCTGAATCTGAATCAGTATGCCTGGAGCGCGGTGGATAATTGGGCCAATGACGTGGCACGCATTCCGCCCGGCGAAGAGCGGGCATTGCGGTTTTTTCTGAATAACCATCCGGCTGTTCACTCGATTCTGTATATGGATACGAGCTGGGTGAACGTCCGCACGGTGACTGCGAGATCCACCTTCTATGAACCCAACGCGGTTATTCTGGATAGTCTCAAGAGACGCCCGGAAAGCATCAGGCAACTGTATTCCTTTCTGAAAACCGGATACCGCAAATTACTTCCCATCCGCTTATCAAAACCGGATGTCCGTGATCCGCTGATTGCCATTGTCTTTCTGTTCGATTCTCCCGGGTCGGGTAAGAAACTGGCTGCCCTGACCATTGACGGCTATCAGTTAATCAGAAACATACTCCGTCCGCGGCTGAATGAAATTTCTGGTGAACAGTATGACCTTGGTATACAGTACCGCGATGGTGGAACGCTGATTTTCTCCACTTCTGATTCTGACCCCGGCGGATTCAGGGTCTCTAAGCCTTTGTGGATTATTCCGGAATATCAGGTGGGAATCCGTTTTAAAAACCGGGCCATTGATGATTGGCTGGGTAACCGGCTGATCCTGAATATTTCCATCATCACCGTGCTGGGTGTCCTGGTTCTGGTGGGGATTTTTATTGTATTCCGTTACATCCGGCAGGAAATGGATCTGGTCCGGTTAAAAACCGATTTCGTCTCGAACGTGTCACATGAATTGCGAACCCCGCTGGCCCTGATCCGGATGTATGCCGAAACCCTGAGTATGAACCGGACCACCGACGAAAACCGCAAGAAAGAATATTACCGCATAATTCTGACAGAAACGGAGCGGTTGAGCCGGCTGATCAATAACATCCTGAATTTTTCGCGCACGGAAAGTGTCAAACCCACCTACCGGAAAACCCTGGTAGATGTGGGCGAAATTGTGCGTCGGGTTTTGGAGCCTTATCAGCTGCAGATCGAACAGGATGGTTTTCAGGCCGATGTGATCCTGAATCCGGTGCCCAGAGTCCTGGCCGATGCCGATGCACTTGGTGAAGCCGTGAACAACCTGATCGACAACGCCATTAAATACAGCCGTGACCGCAAGTACCTCCGGATCGAAACAATCAGGAAAGGGGGACTGGTGGGAATCCGGGTGGAAGACCGAGGGATCGGTATCGATCAGAAATACCACCGTCAGGTTTTTGACAAATTTTTCCGGATTTCCAGCGGACTGGTTCATGAATCGAAGGGATCGGGCCTGGGACTGGCCATTACCACTCACATCATCAACCATCACGATGGCATCATTGAATTGGAAAGTGCTGTGGGTAAAGGATCGGTTTTCACCATCTGGATTCCTGCTGCAAAAGAGAGTTAATAACCCGGTATGGCCGTTATTTGTGCACCATGTTGCACCCAAACCGGAAAAAACCAGATATTTAGGCTATCTTTGTCCCCATTTAGGATCCATCTATGAGTAAGATTCTTATTATTGAAGACGAAGCCCAGCTTGCCCTTGGTCTGAAGGACAACCTCGAAATGGAAGGGTATCAGGTCCAATTGGCCCTGACTGGCACCGACGGGTACGATCATATCAAGAAAGGCGACTTCGATCTGGTTATTCTGGATGTGATGTTACCGGGTTTATCGGGTTTTGATGTGCTTCGCCGGGTTCGTCTCGAAGGAAATTCCACCCCGATTATCATGCTGACTGCCAAGGCAGATGAAATTGATAAGGTCCTCGGTCTTGAACTGGGTGCTGACGATTACATGACCAAGCCATTCAGCCTGCGTGAACTGATGGCCCGTGTAAAGGCTGTGTTACGGCGTCAGGTTCCGCTTACCGGCAATGTGATGGCCCCGGTGACCATCGGACTTCTGGTGGTGGATTTCTCGAATTACGCAGCTACCCGCAACGGTGAAAACATTCCAATGACTCCCAAGGAAGTGGAAGTACTGAAATACCTGTGGGAACGCCGGAACCAGACAGTCAGCCGTGATGATCTGCTGACCAACGTGTGGGGATATGATGATTCCATCAGCAGCCGGACCGTGGATAATTTCATTCTGAAAATCCGGCAGAAGATGGAAGAAGATCCAGCACATCCGAAAAACATCATTACGATTCACGGAATCGGATATAAACTGATACCAAATCCCTGATACCAGACAGGAAAAGTTTGACACGAAGGCTGCCCGAAAAGGCAGCCTTTTTTGTTTATTCAGCTGAGGTCTTCAGCCAGTTGCCGAATGCATTCCCGGCTTCCTGTGCACTGGCCCACCGGTCACCAGGTTGTTTGGCCAGACATTTCATGATAATGGAATCGAGGTCGGAGTCAACCAGATGGTTATAGACCGAAGGGGGAACCGGCACCTGATTAAAAATATTGTAAACAAAGGCCATGTCATGATCACCGGTCACCGGCAAGGTACCGCCTGTAAGCAGTTCATAACCGACCACACCCAACGAATACACATCGGCGGTGGCATCGAGCGGCATCCCAACAGCCTGCTGCGGCGACATGTAGGCCAGGGTTCCCACACTGGTTCCAAGGCGGGTCATGGTGGCGAAAACCGCCGCTTTTGCCAAGCCAAGATCCATGATTTTGGGATGCCCATCCGGACTGATCATGATGTTTTCGGTCTTGATGTCGCGGTGAATCATGCCGGCATCGTGAAGAACCTGAATCGCCTCACACAGATCGGCAAGCCACCGAACGACCTGACCCGGCGACACGTCCCGGGTCAGCCATGCACGCAGGTTCTCTCCTTCAACCAGTTCCATGACCAGATACCGTTGCCGGCCATGTACACCCTGACCGAAAATTTTAACAATGGCAGGATGAGAAAGAGCCGTTCCTGCCGCCACTTCCCGCTGAAACCGGATCTGACCTTCTGAGGTATCGAAAGCCCGGTCGTGAAAGACTTTGATGGCAACGGGTTTCCGGTCCGAGGTGCTCCAGGCTTCCCAGACTTTACCGCTCGATCCTTCGCCCAGAAGCCTTCCCAACCGGTATGGTCCGATTCGGGAAGTCCGCAGGTAGGTGACCCAGAAATAAACAACGGTGGCAATTAATGTCCAGAGAAGCAGTGACCCGGCAACCGGACCCAGTAAATGAACGGCCAGCGGATGCTGAGCGGTTCTCAGGAAAAGCACCCAGTACAGCACAACTCCCGGTATCCAGGCCCACCATTGACGGGCATACCCGATCCAGCCGGTCAGGTTGCTCCGCTGGTTCAGAAACCAGAGCCCGGTCCCGATAAACAGCAGTTTCAAGAGTTCCTGCCACAAAGAAAGATAAAGCCAGGTCCGGATGAGCGGACTCACGATGGCTTCTGGCAGGATCCCGTTGCCTGCCGGGTTGACCTGAATAGTTGTCATCGGACCAGACAACCTTCCGGACCATGAATTTCCGCCCGGTCCGGTGACCGTGGCCTGTCGACCGGAAGCGACCGGAACAACAAGCGGCATGGCGGTCACGGTTGATAAAGCGGTTTGTCCCGACCAGCCGTTTACCCGGAACGGTTTACCAACGGAATCGGCAGTTTCTATGCTGACCTGAAAACCAGGATCACTCAGACCAGTCAGAAACAGACGACTGACGGCCGCAGGTTTTCCTTCATTCCGGTAAAATGTAACCGGATAGGCTCCAAACTCACTCCCTCTGCACAATACCAGATCGGGGTCTCCATCCGAATCGGCATCGCCTGTTATGGAATTTCCATCGAGGGTCAGACCACTTGTTTCCTTCACACTCACCCATCGTGAACCATCCCATCTGAGCAGATGACTGCCAAAAAGAATATCATCCGCCCCGTCTCCATCGGCATCGGTAATCAGACAGAACCCACCTGGAAATCCCGGAAAGGCTGGTATGGAGGGTATCCGGACCGGAATGGAGGAGACCACCAGCGAATCCCCCGAAACTCTGGCAATGCGATTGACCAGATTCCGGTCAGGAAGAAAAAGAACCGGCTCACCGGTATCGGGGAGAGTCAGAATATTGACAGAAATGCTTTTCAGCGATGGATGCTGGCGAACAGACTGAAGGCTGAAACCCGGACGTGACAGGGTGAAAAGAAAGGTTCCGGCGTTATCGGTTACCGCAACCAGGCTGGCCAGACCTTCCTTCGTTCCGGGAAGCAAAACCCATCCCATCAACCGGTGGTTATCCAATTGATTCAATGCCTGGAAAAGGGTTGAATCACCGGGTGTAAACCGCCCGACACCATCATTCTGAAACCATTGAATCCCGGCTTCCCAGGATGAAACAAACAGATCCTGATCACCATCCAGATCGGCATCGAGCAGCCGGATGCTGTGGCCCCAGAAAGTTTCCGGTTCCGGAACGTTCATGGCATCGAGACCGGACCAACCGGTGATGTCATCGAACCGGATCTGATCACGGTTTCTGAAAACAGAGACTTTGTGATCGGTGTGCCGGATAACCAACAGATCCTGATCTCCATCGCCGTCGATATCGCCTGCCGTTCCGGCCAGCGATCCGTTGCTCGAAACCAGAAGTCCGCGTTCATAGGTCTGGTCGGTGAACGGACCGGTTCCGGTATTGATCAGCAACTGGTCGGGGAGTCCGGGCTCCCCGGTCAGGTACAGGTCTGGGTGGGTATCGTCATTGGCCTGGAGGAAAAATCCGCCGCGAGCCTTTGCAGAGATGGCCGAGGCACTGGTCACATCACGAAAGCTCACGGTTCCGCGGGTCGTCGTTCCAAACAGTCCTGTGGTGGTTCCGATGATGAATCCGCTGGTTGTATCGGCAGGATTGACCAGATCAAATGAGGTGATGGGAACACCGGGTTCGGTCAGATTCATGCGGGCGGACCATGCCAGCCTTGAAGGATCCCATTGAAAAATCTGGTCGCCGGAAAGGACAAACAAGCCATTCAACCGGCTGATCATCTGCTGGATCCGTTTTTCACCAGCGGGTGAAGGTACCGGGTTGAATCGGGTGCCATCCCAGGTGATCACCTCACCTTTATCGGTTCCGATCCAGAGCAACCCGGTTTCATCTTCGGCCAGGGAGACCACGGCTGACCGGATGGGAAGCGGAATACTGGTTCCTTCTGACCCGTTAAAGCGGATCAGAATGCCGTTTTTTCCACCGACCCAGACGTAGCCATTCCGGCCGGTAAGGACCGACAGGAAATCCTTGGCAAAGTCATCTTCCCCTTCTTTCCAGATCACCGGAGACCGCACCGGCACCCAGTTTCCGTTGACCCGCCTGAGTACGGTGGCCTTCTGACCAACCAGCCACAAATCTGCCTCTGACCTGCCATCCATGGAGTGAATAATCACATAATCCGTGGCGTCCCACTTTTTCAGCGGAATGTCCTGACGGGTCCAGTGACTGCCATCGAAGTGATAAAACAAATACCGCCAATGACCGAAGTGGGTTTCGTGGTGAAGTCCGTAAACCGACCGGGGAGAGAAGACTTTCAGCAGCGGGGAATCTGAGTAAGGGAACGCCATGGAAACCGACCAGGATCCGTTTCGGTAGCGGTAAAATCCGCCGGCCGTTTCGAATCCGGCCCCACGGACGGCAGCCCACCGGTCGCCATCGGGAGTTGACATCACCTGAGCCACATTGGTCGCCTTCTGTTCGAAAAACGGAATCAGTTCCTGCCCCTGCAGCAGGAAAGGGATGAGCAGAAAGGGAAAAAGCAGTGGCTGGCGTTTCATGCGTTACTTCAGATAGACCGCCCGGCGGGTTTCACGCTTTGATCCGTTGATAAATGTGAGGTGATACAGCCCCGAGGTTAACTGATGAGGTTCCCATGAAAGGGTTTGAGGTCCGGCAACTGTAAAAACAAAGATTTTTTCTGCCACCTGCTGACCCAATACATTGTGTACGACGAGGCGCAGGGATCCGGGCGATGCAATGGTTACCGGAATGTTCACAGACGGATTGAATGGGTTGGGATACAACGTTCCCAATGACCAGTCAGCCGGTTGTTCGGAACGGACTGATGTGTAAAGGGAACCTCTGATGGAAAGATTCAGGGGTGAAAAGGGAGTGCCGGTTGTACGGATCATACCATGGGTGCTGGTTTGAGTCCAGGCGGGTTCGTTGCTTTGTGCCCATAGGGTTGAATCGGCGATGTAGGGAAGATGGGTGGTTCCCGATTGAACCCGGGTCCAGGATCCATGGCGGGCCACCCGGATATGAGTCATCCGTGATCCTGGAAGGGATGGATATCCGGTTCCCGAGATCACCGAGGTCAACTGTGCGGTCATGGAATCGGTCCGGGTTTCCTCCCAGAGGAACCGGGTTTCCAGACGTTCACCGGCAAGAGATTGGGTGGTGAGACCGTCGTCTTCTATCAGGGAGCCGGAAGCCAGCCCGGTTTCCCGGTCCGGGAAGACGCTGAGAAGCAGGGTATCGCCCCATTCATCTGCCACCGTCCGGCCATCGGGTCGCTGAGGAATGACCGATCCGCCGCGAACCAGTACCGGAATCTGTTGCAAGGGTGCGGCCAAGGTCTGAAAACCGGCCGGAACGACGGCATTCGGATAATAAAAATCGTACCAGGTCCCCGAAGGAAGGTCGGTGTTAACCGAGGTAACATCCGGTTGCAGAACGGGCATTACCAGCAGGGAAGGACCAAAGAAAAATGCGTCTGTCCGGTCAGAAACACCCGGCAGATCGGGAAAATCGAGCAGCAACGGCCTGATGGGCAATTCACCGTGGATGGAATGATTCCAGGCGGCGGTGTAGAAATAGGGATTCAGCCGGTGACGGATTCTGATGTAGTTACCGGTGATGCGTTCGGTAACCAAACCGAAAGCCCACGGCTCATGATTCTGATGGGAGGTGTGAGCACGCATGATTCCTGTAAACGCACCGAATTGCATCCAACGGGTGTACAATTCAGCCGAAGCGGGGGACCCGGCAAATCCGCCCAGATCGGAATGCTCATATCCGATTCCTGAAAGGGACATGCCCAGCATGATCCCGGGCTGAAGACTAAGTCCGTCAAAAGACCGGTCCACATCGCCCGACCAGGGGAAGGTGGCAAACCGTTGCATGCCACCCGTTCCCGACCGGGTCAGATTAAAAAACCGTTTTCCGGGATAGTCCTTGTTAAATCCGTCCCAGAGAATTTTCGCCCAGATCAGATTGTAAATGTTATGAACTTTGGCAGCACTTCCGCCGGCATGAATCATGTCGGAAGGATGGGTCTCCGGTTCACCCAGATCGGTCCACCAGCCGGCAATTCCCGATTCCATGATGGCCTTGGATTGAGACCACCACAAATGCGGCGCGCTCGCATGGGTGACATCGAACAACCGGGCATCGCCGGCCCAGAATCCGAACGTATAAGCCCCGCCGGCAGGTTTTTTCCCCACGTATGCCGAGAACAGGCTGTACAGGCGTGTTCCGTTGACAAAGTAGGTTTCCTGTATGGGAATCACCCGGAATCCATCATCAAGAAGATCGGCCACCATTCCTGCAGGATCGGGAAACCGGTTCAGATCCCACTGCAGATCTCCCATTTTATTTTCCTGGCCAAACCAGTATAAATCGAGAACAATGGCATCGGCCGGAATGTTCTTCGACCGGAAGGTGGATGCAATCTGCCTGACTTCCGTTTCATTCTGATAGCCATATTTGGACTGAATAAATCCCAATGCCCAACGTGGAGGAAGGGGTTGGAAGCCGGTTAGCTGATAATAATGCCGAATTTGTGCACGCAGATCACCAGTGAAGAAATAAAACACCATGGGTCCGCCAAGGGATTGGTAACTGTAACCGGAACGCAGGTCGACATTCGCCGGATAGGATGAGTCAAAAAAGACACCATATCCCTCGGTGGTGGTCATCAGCGGGATGTTTACTTTCATGGTTTTCAGCGCAGAGGAATATCCGTAATTGGCCCGGTTATAGGTATCGAAAAATTGTCCCTTCCGGTTAAGGGACATGCCTTTTTCCCCGAATCCAAACACCTGTCCCGGGCCTTCAGTAAAAGTGAACCGGGTGATATCTCCTGATTTGGAATACGGGCTGGACGATGATTCGCTGGTAATGAGCAACCCATCGGACCGGAGAAAAGTCAGCAGTCCGCCGGGAAGCGCCACGTCGATCCGGAGGGTTCCGTTATTCAGGGTGATCCGGTCGGCCAGTTCGGTCACCGTCAGGTCTGGGCCTTCAGCAAGCGGTGTCTGAATCATGACGGTGGGTGCGTCTGCCCCGTCATCATAGGCAATCTGAAAAATGGAATCACTCACCGACCGGATACGAAGAGTGGCCCCCGTAAACGAACCGGTCCAGGTGGTGCTGGTCGCATTCCAGAAATTGAGGGTTCCAAGATTACCGGTGGATTGTGAATGGGCCGCAACCGGACTCATGAATATACCAGCCAGAAAAAGAGTGATGTATTTCATGTGGCGCTCCGGTGTGGATAAGATTGTTTTGATCAGTCCGTGAAAAGCCGGATCAGGTTTTTCGAACAGATTTTTGAGATGGTCTGGTCACTAAGCCCCCGTTCCTTGAGCAGGCCGGGAATTTTCTGAAGATCCAGAACGGACTCCATACCGGCAGGTGCTGTTTCGATTCCATCAAAGTCGCTGCCGAGAGCCACATGGTCTTCTCCAGCAATCCGCAGGGCATGAAGAATGTGGTCGGTAAGGAGATCAATGGAGGGTCTCAGGTCGGCCACTTCACGGCCGATCCAACGGTCCTCGTGAGTGAAAAAAGCTTCGTAGTTCGGGAAATCGGACTCAACCGGTCCTTTCCGCTCAGCCCGGATGGACGTCAGCCGTTCATTCCGGCGGGTGAAATAGGAGGGATCCAGGAATCCACTGAAAAAATTCATGCAGACCACCCCGCCGGTCATGGCAATGGCCCTGATCTGTTCATCGGTCAGGTTTCTCGGATGGGAACACAGCGCCATGCAGGCCGAGTGGGAGGCCATGAGGGGGCCTTTGCTCACATCAATCATGTCCCAGAAGGTTCTTTCTCCCACATGACTCACATCGGGAACAATGCCAACCCTGTTAAATTCTGCAATCATTTCGCGACCCGCCCCACTTAGTCCCTTCGGACCGGAAAACCCCGGTGAATGTTCATCGCGGGCACTGGTGGCCCAGGAGACACTGTTGTTCCAGGTGGGAGACAAATACCGGATTCCGCGGCGACGAAACACTTCCACCTGACGTGGATCGCTTGCAAGAGGATGCGATCCTTCCATGCCAAGCAGGTAAGTGGTTTTTCCCGGGGAAGAACGGGTGGCAGCAATATCGGAGGCCTGACTGATGGACTTTTCAAAGGCATCAATCAGACGGTGAGCCTGGTCGGGTGATTTTCCTTCCTGTTCATACCGGACCGGAACCCAGACCGATAAAATCTGTAAAACCACACCGGCTTCACGTATTCTGACAAAATCGGAATGTCCATCGGGTAAACGCTGGTGAATGGCATCACCTGCCAGTGCCCGCTGAAGCAAATCATTGTGTGCGTCGGCAAAGGAAACCGGGTTATTCACTGATCCTCATGGAAATAAATTTCCGTACCGAAATCACAGAACCCAGCAATCCAAAAACTGCTCCGGTCACAATGAGAGTCAGGAAAAAGGAAGGGGACAACACGATGTACTGGAATACGGGAAATATCCGCTGATCGGTCAGGGTGAGCAATCCGAAAATGGTCAATCCGGAAATCAGACCGCCCAGCACCCCCTGCAGAAATCCTTCAATCAGAAACGGGGTTCTGATAAAGGCGGCCGTTGCTCCCACCAGTTTCATGGTCTGAATGAGAAAACGACGTGAATAAATGGCCAGCCGGATGGTGTTGCTGACCAGAAAAATTGAGGCCAGACCCACTATCAGGCCAATGCCTGCTGTGAGTCCCCACAGAATGCGTGCATTTTTATCCAGGGCCGAAATGTACTGTTCGTTAAAATTCACATCGGTGACAGCAGCCAGCTTTTTTATCTGCGGAATAATCAGCATCAGCGAATCCATCACCCCATATTCCGGTCGGACAAATACGCGGAAACTGGGCGGAAACGGATTGGTGTCGAGAATGTCGAACACATTCTCACCGAACTCCTGCTCAAAAATCGCCGCTGCTTCCTCGCGGGATATGAAACGGGTTTCCCTCACCCCTTTGATTCCGCCGAGATAATCCCCGATCGACTTGATTTCATCCTGCTTGACCGATTTTTCAAGAAAGACTTCAATTTCGAGTCGTGCCCGAAGTTCGGTCACCAGTCTCTGTGCATTGACCGCCAGCAGCAGAAAGGTGCCCAGCAGAACCAGACTGAGCGTAATGGTTGAAATGCTGACGAAACTGGAAAGTTTGGTCCGCTTAAAACCCGACAGACTTTCACGGATGATGTAGGATAAACTCATAAGCCCGATACATGTCCTTTTTCGGATTGATCTTCACGGTACGAACCCAGAATGTGAACCGATTCGGTGAAAGCATGAAGTTCTTCAATGGCTTCACGGATGGCTGGCTGATGAAGTCCGCCGGTGATATCCAGATAAAAAATCTGTTTCCAGGCTTTCCCCCAGACGGGACGGTTTTCAATTTTAATCAGGTTGATTTCTCTCGAGGCGAAACAGCCGAGGCAGTTATACAGACTTCCTGGTAAATCCTTGGCCTCGAACCAGATGGACGTTTTATTCGCATCAGGAACCGGCTCCGGTTGGGGGGTGACCACCACAAAACGGGTAAAATTATGATCGAAACTTTCGATATTTTTCTGCAGGACGGCCAGTTTATACTCCAATCCGGCCTGTTCAGAGGCAATGGCACCGGTGGTGGTCAGCTCCGGATGGTCGGCCAGATACCGGGCAGCACCGGCAGTGTCGGGCCAGGGTACGGGTTTCATCTGCGGATTCTGCCGGAAAAAGCTTTCACACTGTCCCAGTGCCTGCGGATGGGAATACACCTCACGGATGGAAGATACAGGCGTGGACGGATGGGCGAGCAGACAATGCTGAATCCGCAGTTTGTATTCGCCAACGATGGGAAACGGATTGGTTTGAAGGAGATCAAGGACCGGGTGAACCGATCCGTAAATGGAATTCTCAATGGGAAGGACGGCTGCCACGTTCCCCTTCACAGTGGCCAGCCGGTCGAAGACATCGGCAAAGGCAGGCAGCCCTTCCGGCTTGCTTCCCGGGAAAACCGACCATGCGGCCAGTTGGCTGTAAGCTCCCGGCTCTCCCTGGTAAAAAATCTGTTCTGGGCGGATCATGAACGAAAATACGAAATGAAGAGGAAAGGAGACAGGAGACAGAAGAAGGAATACAGAATTCAGAATTCAGAATTCAGAATTCAGAATACAGAATTTCACCCTCTCCACCGTAGAGGGAATGGGTGAGGGTCTGTTGAATTTTTGCTTTGAAATACCCGCCCCCTTCGAGAGCCTCAGGGCCCGGGTATTTCTGTTCTCTGATTACTGTTCACTCGTTTTTCCACTCACCACTCACCACTCACTATTCACCGTCTTACTATTGACAACGTACTATTATAGTAGTACTTTTGACTTAGTTGCTGATTTGTCAGGAGAAAATGATGCAGAAGCGATCCGTAGCCGGTCTCGGAGAAACTGAAATGGAAGTGCTCAATCATGTGTGGCGGCTACAGAATGCCACTGTATCCGATGTGCATGAATCGATGCGGTCCTACCGGAAGGTGGCCTATACCACGGTGATGACGATTATGAAAAAACTGGCGGATAAGGGATTGCTCCGCATCGAAAAGGAGGGGGTTTCCTACCGGTATTTCCCCACCCGGACCGAAGCGGAAGTGAAAGCGGAACTGGCTGGTTCTTTCGTTTCCTCTGTCTTCGGCAATTCCCGGGTCCAGTTGGTTCAGACCCTTGTAAAACGTGAAAATCTGTCAACTGCCGAGATTGAAGAATTGAAGAAACTCATCGGGGATTTATAATGGACCTGTTGCTGTCGCCCGAATCAGGGTATTGGCTGTTTGACCGCATTTTCCTTCCGGTGGTGCTCTGGTCTCTCGGTTGTCTTCCTTTATTGTGGACATTGCGTTTTTTATTTCCATCCGACCCTGATTTTCAGACCCGGGCCCGGCTGTTGCTTCTGTGGGGACTTCCCGCATCCATTTTTCTCCATATCCTTTTAAATGTTGCCTGGACTCAACCAGGTTCCGGTTACCTCATTATACCCGAACCCATTGCATGGCTTGTATCAGAACCGGTAACAACTCTGACAGCACCAACAAACGGAATTGCTCTTGATTGGAAGCCACTGATCGGGTGGATAACCGGACTTTCCCTTCTGGCTGGTTTTTCATTTCTGAAGGGTTATCTCATCCTGTTTCACCGGTTAGCCCGTTATCATCAATATCTCGAGTGGATTCCCGAGACGGAACACATCCGGCAGATTGCACGTGACTGTGGAGTCCGGATTCCCATAACCGTTTACCGGTCAAACGGTTTTGTAACACCGTTTACCTTTGGAATTCTGTACCCCAAAATTGTTATTCCGGCCGGATACTCAGCCAATCCGATTCAATTCGATCTGATTCTCCGTCATGAACTGATGCACATTCGCAATGGAGATTACCTTAAACAGATCCTCGAACAAGCCTTGAAATTTCTTTTCTTCTGGAATCCGCTTCTGCATCTGATCACCCGGCAAATCAGCAACTTCCGGGAAATGGTGTGTGATGAGCGGGTGGTAGCTTCCTGTCCTGATCAGAAACGTGAGTATGCAACCCTGCTGCTGACGCATCTGGAAGAACCGACAGCTCCGACCGGCGTTGCAGCGGCCATGGCCCACTCAACCCGAAATCTGAAAGAAAGGATTGTTCACATGAAAACATACCCGACTTCCGGCCAAAACAAGTGGCTACAATCGCTGGTTGCGGTTGGATTTACCGCTTTGCTTGTTTCTTCGGTGCTGGCCACTTCCAATGCCAGTTTTCCAACGATACCCAGGCAGGAATCTGCCACCGGAGACAGCACCACTGTCACTCCGCCTGAATTAACGGGTGGGATGGATGCGCTGGCAAAAATCAGTCAGCAAATCCGGTACCCGGAAATGGATAAGCAGCAGGGAATTCAGGGCCGCGTCCTGCTGAATCTGGTCATTTCAAAAACCGGTGCTATTAAGTCCGTTCAGATACTGGAATCAACCGGGTCAGCAACGCTTGATGCACAGGCGGTGGTGGCAGCTCAGGAATTGACCTTTAAACCAGCCATGAAGGATGGTCAGCCGGTTGAATCGGAAATGAAACTGCCTTTCAAGTTTAAACTGCAGAATGAACCAAATACTGCCCGGAAAGAAAAACCGGAACAGGTCACTTCAGAACCGGAACCCATCGGAGGAATCGGATCGGTCCTGAAGAACATCATCTATCCGGCAGAGGCAAAGAAGGAAGGACGAAGTGGAATGACGGTGCTTTCCATTCAGGTCAGTGAAAACGGGACTGTAATGAAAGTGTCCGTTGCAAAGTCCTCTGGTTTTACCGACCTGGATCAGGCTGCCATGGATGCCGCTCAGAAAATCCAGTTCAGACCAGCCTTTAAAGATGGTAAAGCTGTTACGGCCGACGTGATTCTGCCTGTGAAATTCAAATTGGGAGAGTAAGGAAAAGGCAGGAGGAAGAATTCAGAATTCCGAATTTCTTCTCCTCCGCAGGAGAGGGAAGGGGTTCGGATCTGTTGAATTTTTGCTTTGAAATACCCGCCCCCTTCGGGAGCCTCAGGCCCGGGTATTTCTGTTCTCTAGTTTTCTGATTTCTTTGCTCGGTCCGGTTTTTCCACCCACCATTAAACTCAAAAGTCCGGCTGGTGGCCGGACTTTTTGCGTTTCCCGAGGCTGCGTTTTACTTCAGCAACTGAAGTTTCCCGGTTTGAACCTCCCGGCCAATCTGCACCTGATACACATACACCCCACTTGCCAATGTGGATGCGTTAAATTGGAAGGCATACTCACCGGTATCATGCCACCCCGATGCCAGCACCGCCACTTCCTGTCCCAGCAGGTTAAAGACTCTGACCGAAAGGGTCTCCGGCCCGGCCAGCGTAACCCGGAATGTGGTGGCCGGATTGAACGGATTCGGATAAATGGACACTGAATGTTTGAAAGTCACCTCGCGTTGACCTGCCTCCCCATCGCGTCCCAGACGGAACTTGTTGCCGACCGGATCGACCACCCAGTAATCGTAACGGGCTGTATTGGGAGTGAAGGTGATGCTTTCCCCGGTGGATGAGAGAGAAACCCGGCCTACATGTTTCAGATCACTGGCCAGTTCTGCCGATGCCTCTCCTGCCCGGACGGCCAGTTGCCAGACACCCAATGTATCGATCACCACCGAATCGAGCCCGGATGGATCGATGGAAAAGTAATATTCCAGCGTATCATCCAGCGGACGGGCCACAATGCTGAAAGAATGACCGTCGGAGGCGTTGGAAATTTTCTCGATGCCGATTCCCTGTCCCCACTCG